>CALPRR020000006.1 GCA_943326025.2 Candidatus Kuenenia stuttgartensis
GTTGGAGATTCCAACGGTGCAGTAATTTCTTTTTTAGGCTCCTCTTCTAATGTTCTTACTGTTTTTTCTGGAGCTTTTTCAAAACCCGTAATTGGTGTAGAATTAAATCCAGTTGCAATAATAGTAACACATAATTTATCTCCTAATGTTTCATCATATCCATGTCCCCAAATAACATCAGCAGTTGATCCAGCTTGATCTTGAATGAAGTCAGTAATTTCTGTGATTTCATCCATCAATACTTCTTTCGCTCCGTATGTAATGTTCAATAATACATATTTCGCTCCGCTAATATCGTTATCATTTAACAATGGAGAAGACAATGCTTGTTGAACAGCTTTAGTAGCTCTATCGTTACCGTCAGCCATCGCACTTCCCATAATTGCAACACCGCTATCTTTCATAACTGTGTTTACATCATTGAAATCCACATTTATTGCTCCTGTAACAGAAATAACTTCAGCAATTCCTTTTGCGGCCATTGTTAATACATCATCCGCTTGCATGAAAGCATTTCCAATAGTTAAGTTACCGCTGATTTCACGTAAACGCTCATTATTGATAACTAGTAAAGTATCAACATTACGTCTCATTTCATCTAAACCATCTTCAGCTTGTTGACGTCTTTTACGACCTTCAAAACCGAAAGGTACCGTTACGATTCCAACTGTTAATATACCCATTTCTTTCGCTACCTGAGCAATAACTGGCGCAGCACCTGTACCTGTTCCACCACCCATACCAGCAGTAACAAAAACCATTTTAGTGTTTTTGTTTAAGAATGCTTTAATTTCATCAATGTTCTCAATTGCTGAATTTTTTCCGATTTCTGGAATAGCTCCAGCACCACGACCTTCAGTCAAAGATGCCCCTAATTGAATTTTCAACGGAACTGGAGAAATATCTAATGCTTGTCTATCAGTGTTACAAACGATAAAATCTACCCCAACTATACCTTGGTTGTACATGTGATTAACGGCATTGCTTCCTCCTCCTCCAACACCAATTACTTTAATAATTGAAGATGTATCTTTTGGTAAATCGAATTCCATAGTGTTTATTGTTTTCTTGTTAGTTATTATCTTAATTAATCTTCTTCAGCGAACCAAGTTCTACTTGCATCCACAATTTTTCTAAAAAAATCACCTCTTTTAGGTGTTTCTGTTGATCTTACCTTTCCAGTACTAGCAACTTCTGCTACAACGTTTGTGTTCATTGATTCAAAACCTTTTAACACCAAACCAATACCAGTAGAATACATAGGACTTGTCAAGTTTTCAATGTGGCTATTATTTGCCAAATGTTCAGTTGGGTAACCAACTCTTGTATCCATTCCTGTAATGTATTCAAATAATTGTGTGATATGTTTCATTTGAGCTCCCCCACCTGTTACAACAATACCACCAATTAATTTTTTTTCATATCCAGAGTTTCTGATTTCGAAATAAACCAATTCGATAATTTCTTCTAATCTAGCTTGTATAATACTTGCTAAATTACGGATCGAAATTTCTTTTGGCTCTTTACCTCTTAATCCTGGAATACAAACTATTTCATTTTCCTGACTCTCACTAGCTAAAGCTGAACCGAATTTTACTTTCAATAATTCAGCTTGACGTTTCATGATCGTACAACCTTCTTTAATATCTTCAGTAATAATGTTACCACCAAAAGGTATAACAGCAGTGTGACGAATAATTCCATCATGGAAAATTGCAACATCCGTTGTCCCGCCTCCTATGTCAACCAATACGATACCAGCTTCTTTTTCTTCGTCAGATAAAACTGCATCTGCTGAAGCGATTGGTTCTAAAATAATATCTTTAACTTCTAATCCTGCTCTATGAACACATTTGTTGATATTCATAGAAGCACCTACATTTCCAATGATAATATGGAAATTAGCTTCTAAACGAACACCCATCATCCCAATTGGATCGATAATTCCTTGTTCATTATCAACAATATATTCTTGAGGTAACACTGTAATGATTTGCTCTCCTGGTAACATTACCAATTTGTGCATATCATCAATCAATGCATCGATATCTTTTTGAGAAATCTCTGTACTTGCATTATTTCGTGTATGAATACCCCTGTGTTGTAAACTTTTAATGTGTTGACCTGCAATTCCAACGTTCACTACACGAATCATCAATTCACCCTCTACTCTTGATTGTGCTTCTTTCACAGCCAATTGAATAGATTGAACTGTTCTCTCAATATTAGAAACAACACCACGAGTTACACCCAAAGACTCACTCGTACCCATAGATAAAATCTCTATTTTGCCATGTTCGTTTTTACAACCTACGAAACATGCAATCTTAGTTGTCCCAATATCTAATCCAACAATTACTTTTGACATATTAACTTTTTTTCTTGCAAACAATTTGTTTATCGTACTTCAAACTGATCTCTTCATACTTATTCCAACCTTCATAAGGAATAGCTTCAGTATAAAATATTTTTAACTTACGAAACTTCTCACGAACTTCTTCATTTGAATACGCAGTCCCAAAAATAATTTTTTGCCCACCAACCTCTGGTATTAAAACAAAATCACCATTCATTTCAAGGTGAATTTGACCTATCATAGATCGGAATAAGGGATCGTTACAAACATAACTCGAAATTCGATACACATCATCAATTTTTTGAATACTTTTCCATGATGGATTGTTAATTATTTTTTCAACTGGTGGTGACGTTATTTTATCAGAAATATCACCTGTAACTACAACTACACGAGCAGTATGAATGGTAGATTGTGCCATGGTGAAACCTAGGTCATCTAAGTAAAAATTTTCACCAAATTTGTTGAAAATTCTTGCAATAGGATTTCTGATGTCAACTTCAACCGTCCAATTGCCTCCAATTTTTGAAAAAACTTTTGCATCTTTCACTTCTGTCATCGAACGCAAATAACTTTCAACTTTTGCAACATTCAATTTTTCTTTAGTTTGACCATTGTAAATTAATCCTTTTCGTCTTAAACGTGTATACAATTCGTCTTTAGTTAAAAAAGCATTTTCTCCATTGATGTGAATTATAATTTCAGGTTTATCAATTATGAATTTATCTTGCGCAGAACGGACCATTATTAACAAAATAATAACTGTTAACCCAAAAGTTGACCACAATGCTATTTTAACCCAACTTTTCATTTAGTATTTTATTGAATTTGTATTTTTTAAACCCTGTTTTAATGGTTCAACAATACGATCAATATCTCCTGCACCAATTGTTAAAACAATACCTTCTCTGAATTGACTTAAATAATTTAAAGCATCTGAAGGTGATTTTAATGATTTGATATTTAAAGTAATTTTATCAACAAGTTTATCGCTTGTTACTCCTTCGATTGGTTCTTCTCTCGCGGGATAAATCGGTAAAACAATAACTTCATCCATTTTAGATAATTCACTTGCAAAATCATCAAAAAAGTCTCTTGTTCTAGAGAATAAATGCGGTTGAAAAACACCCGTAATCTTTTTATTAGGATATAATAATCGAACTGAAGAAACTAAAGCCTGAATTTCTGTTGGATGATGCGCATAATCATCTATATAAACTAAACTATCCGATTTAATATGATACTCAAAACGTCTTTTAACACCTTTAAATGTTTTCAAACCAAAACGAATTTCTTCTTCTGTTAAACCAATTTTTTGCAATAAAGCAATACAAGCCAAGGCATTTTCAGCATTGTGAATTCCTGGTAAACCAAATTCTATATTTTTCCACTCACCTTCAGGGAAAATAATATCAAATAAAAATTTACTTTCTTCAAATCGTAAATTGATCGCTTTGAAATCAGCCGTTTCATCATTTACACCATAAGTGAAAATTGGCGCTTTGGATGTCAATGTCAAACCATTTCTTAAAATCAAGAAACCATTTTCGTTGATAAGATTCGTATAATCTTGAAAACCTTTCAAAAATACACTTGCATCTCCGTAAATATCCAAGTGATCAGCATCCGTAGAAGTGATTATTGAAGCAAACGGTGTTAATTGTAAAAATGAACGGTCAAATTCATCTGCTTCTACAACAGTATATTTTGAATCTTTAGAAGTCACCAAATTTGAATTGAAATTAGTTGAAATCCCACCTAAAAATGCATTACATTTTAAACTTGATTCGTTTAATATATGTGCTAATAAAGTACTTGTCGTTGTTTTACCATGTGTTCCTGCGACACCTAATCCTAATGAATTAGCAGTAATAATACCTAAAACTTGTGAACGCTTAAACAATTGAAAATTATTCTGCTTCAAAAAATTCAACTCCCCATGATTCTTTGGAATTGCAGGTGTGTAAATCACCAATGTTGATTCTTTTTCTTTATATTCTTCTGGAATCGATTCACCCAAATCATCAAAGTGAATTTCTACACCTTCTGAAATCAATGCTTCAGTCAAAGGAGAAGGTGTTTTGTCGTAACCTGCAACATTCCAACCTAAAGATTTAAAATAACGTGCCAATGCAGACATACCAATTCCACCCACACCTACGAAATAAGCACGTTTAAATGTTGAAAGTTGTATGTTTTTTAAATCCATCCTTTTAAAATTTTATATCACCTCCCCCTTTTGAGGATCGAGAGGGAGGAAAACCTCAAATAAAACATATAACTCCTCCCCCTAGCCCCCTCTAAAGGGGGAAGAAAATTACTTCACTATTTTCTCAATCTCATCTACAATAGAAGCAGTTGCATTCGGTTTACCTAATTCACTGATTGCAGAGATTAGATTTGTTTGTTCGTTTTCATTCGCCAACAATTCAATTACAGTTGGAATCAAGTTAACTTTTGATTCTATATCTTTAACAAGAATTGCAGCATTTTTATTCACCAAAGCCATTGCATTTTTGGTTTGATGATCTTCTGCTACGTTTGGCGAAGGAACTAAAATTGTTGGTTTTTTGATTAAACACAATTCTGAAACTGAAATTGCCCCGGCTCTAGAAATAACAACATCCGCTAAGGCATAAGCTAAATCCATACGATTAATGAATTTGACCATATTAATTCCAGTCATATCCAAATCGTCAATTTGTGCTTTCAAAGTATCGTAATAAAATGATCCACATTGCCACAATACTTGAATTTTTTTCGATTGTAATTCTTTCACAAAAGGTAAAAGACTTTCATTCAATGTTCGAGCTCCTAAACTTCCACCAATAATTAATATTGTCTTTTTAGAAGCGTCTAAATTGTAAAATTGATATGCTTCCTCTCTTTTACCTTCGATTAGAACCATTTCTGAACGAACTGGATTTCCTGTTTCAATAATTTTATCTGCAGGAAAGAATTTATCCAACCCATCATAAGCAGTACAAATTTTAGTTACTTTTTTAGAAAGTATTTTATTTGTTTTACCAGGAAATGAATTTTGCTCTTGCACCAACGTTGGAATATTCAAATAAGTAGCTGCTTGTAATGTAGGTCCAGATGCAAATCCTCCAACTCCAATAACTACTTGAGGTTTAAATTCCTTTAATATTTTTCGGGCTTTTAATAAACTAGCAACAATTTTAAAAGGTAACAAGAAGTTTTTCAACGTAAATTTACGTTGAAAACCAACTATATTTAAACCGACAATTCTATAACCTGCTGCTGGAACTTTTTCCATTTCCATTTTACCAATTGCTCCAACAAACAATATTTCAGCGGTTGGATTTCTTCTTTTTATTTCGTCAGCAATAGCAACAGCAGGGAAAATATGTCCCCCTGTTCCACCACCAGATATAACCACTCTATTTATACTCATTTTCTTGTAAATGCGTTTGAATTTGGATCTACCACTTCTTTATCAGAAGATTTTGTTTGTTTATAAGCAATACTTTGAACGATTCCCAGAGCTACACACGTCATAATCAATGCTGAACCTCCCATCGCTAAAAGCGGCATATTTTGTCCTGTTACTGGAAAAACCCCTGTACAGACTAACATGTTTACACTTGCTTGGATCAATAATAAAATTCCGATTCCTAAACAAGCGTATGTTTCAAATAAATTATCTGAATTTAGTCCAATTTTCATTATTCTAAACAATAAAATAAGGTACATTAGTATCAAAATAAAAGCTGCAATTACACCAAATTCCTCAACAAAACTTGAATAATAAAAATCTGCATAAGCTTCTGGCAAATATTCTTTTAACTTCCCGTCTCCAACACCTTGACCTGTAATACCTCCACTGAAAATTGCTAACTGAGCATTCAATGCTTGAGCATTTGCCATAAGGTTTTCTTCTGAATCTTCCATACTGTTCGAGATTCGGTTTTCCCAAGTATCATATCGAGGCAAGAGATTTAAATCAGGCAGTGCTTTATGTATAGCAATTATAATTCCCAAACTAACTATACCTCCACTTACAACTAAAGCTATTTTACCAAAAGGGATCTTACCTAAAAAAAGTAATAATAAACAGATGAAAAATAAGATTGCTGCGGTCGAAAAGTTATCCTTCACAATCAATCCACAAATAACAAATATTGGAATCATTAACGGCCAAAACCCTTCTTTCCAACTGTTCATTAAATCTTTTTTCTTGACCATCAATCTTGAAACATAGATGATCAAGGCTAATTTCGCAAAATCCGATGATTGGAATGTTAAACCAACAAATGGAACACGTATCCACCTTCCGGCACCATTTACTTCTTTCCCGAAAAAGAAAGTAAATAATAGTAAGCCTATACCAAGGTAAAATCCAAACTTTGAAAGTTGCGATATATATTTTGAATCTTTTTTATGAATCCAGTACATTGCAACAAAAGCAATTACAACGTACGTAAAGTGTTTAAATAAATATTTAAAGGGCGTTCCTCCTTCGATTTTAACCAAGATTGGAACAAAACTGTAAACACTCACCAACGAAAAGGCAAGCATTATCAGCGTAATAATCCATATTACTCGATCTCCTTTTAAATATTTTAAATACTCTTTCAAATTCTATTTATGTTGCGCTAAAAACACATCGAAGTATAATTTCTCTTCTTGCCAATTTTCATCAGATGCTGAAAAAAGTAGAATTGCATTTTTTTGCTTTAAACCATTAATTAATTCTAATGTATGTTCAACACTGTTTGTTCCTACTACATTTTTAATTCCTTTATTCAGAGGGAAGTCCATTACGAATTTTGAATTATCAAATGCTAAAACAGCGTGTAAGTGTGAACAAATTGTTTCCTCTTCTTCAATAGCTTCAATAATATCAGATGAGTTAGCCACCCAAATTACTGGAAAAGGAAACGCATGAATCGTATTCGCTAAAACATGAATGTTTGGTTTATACCAAGAAAAAACATCCATTTCCCATAATTTTCCATGTGGACGAATCGATGAATTTTCAGCATTTCTTAAACCTTCTTGTCTAGCTTCTAATAACTGATCTTCTTTTTTTCTAGTAGTAGTTTTGCTTTTTGTCATTACGAAAAGTTTTTATAAACCTCTAACAGCCTGTTTAAACATGTTTCCTCTTTCTTCGTAGTTTTCAAATAAATCAAAACTTGCACAAGCAGGTGAAAGTAAAACTGTTTCATCTTTTCTAGCTAAACGGTAACCATAAGAAACCGCTTCGAAAGCAGATTTAGCTTCAACGATTGTATCAACAACTCCTGTAAACGCTTCAATGATTTTGCTATTATCTTCTCCTAGACAGATAATTGCTTTCACTTTTTCTTTTACTAAAGCCATTAATTCGTTGTAGTCATTTCCTTTATCAACTCCCCCAACGATCCAAACAGTTGGTTTGTCCATGCTTTCTAAAGCAAACCAAGTTGAATTAATGTTCGTTGCTTTTGAATCATTGACAAATTCAATACCATGTACTTTCGCTACGAACTCTAGTCGGTGTTCTACATTCACAAAATCAGAAAGACTTTCTCTAACTGATTCACTTCTGATTTCAAGAATTTTTGCTGCGATTCCTGAAGCCAAAGAGTTCTGGGCATTGTGCTTTCCCTTTAATGCTAATTCGTGAATTGACATAATAAATTGTTTATTGTTTGTGTTTATTGTTATTTGTTCTTCTGATGCGTAACCACCAATTTCAAGTTGTTTGTTCAATGAAAAAGGAGCTTGTTTTGCTTTGATTTCTTTTTTAGAAATTTCAGCTTGTATGATTGGATCATCGTAATTAAAAATGAACCAATTTTCGTTTGTTTGATTTTGTATAATTCTAAATTTCGAATCGACATAATTTTGCATTTCGTAATTATATCTATCTAAATGATCTGGAGTAATGTTCATTAAAACAGCTATATCTGCTTTGAATTCGAACATGTCATCCAACTGAAATGAACTTAATTCCAAAACATAGATATCGAAGTCATCATTCGCAATTTGTTTGGCATAACTCTTACCAACATTTCCAGCTAAACCAACATTTAAACCTGCTTTTTTCAAAATATGGTAAGTCAACATTGTTGTTGTTGTCTTTCCGTTACTTCCAGTTATACAGATTGATTTAGCTTTTGAATAATATCCTCCGAATTCAATTTCTGAAATGATTTTAATTCCTTTTTCTTTCAGTTTTTTAATGATTGGGGCTTTATCTGGAATACCAGGAGACTTAATAATCAAGTCTGAATTCAAAATAATATCTTCTGAATGCTTTCCTTCTTCCCAATTAAATCCGTTTTCAGTTAATTCGTTTTTAAATTCGTCTTTAATTGAACCAAAATCTGACACAAAAACTTCCCAACCTTGCTTTTTTGCAAGAATAGCAGCACCAACACCACTTTCGCCAGCGCCAAGAATTGATATTTTTTTAGTTGTTGTCATTATATTTCTTCAAATTGAACTTGTCCTCCCCCTTAATCCCCCTCCAAAGGGGGAAAAATTATCTTAATTTCAATGTTACAATTGTCATTACTGCTAAAAGCACTGCTACAATCCAGAAGCGTGATACAATCTTTGCTTCGTGTAATCCTTTTTTCTGATAATGATGATGTAAAGGCGCCATTAAGAAAATTCTTCTTCCTTCTCCAAATCGTTTTTTAGTCAATTTGAAATATCCAACTTGAAGAATTACCGATAAGTTTTCAATTAAGAATACTCCACATAAAACTGGAATTAATAATTCTTTACGAATTGAAATGGCGAATACTGCGATAATTCCACCTAAGGCTAAACTTCCAGTATCTCCCATAAATACTTGAGCGGGATATGAATTGTACCACAAGAATCCAACACAAGCTCCAACGAACGCAGCGATAAATATTACCATTTCCTCTGCCATAGGAATATACATTACATTCAAATAATCTGCGAAATGAACATTCGAACTTACATATGCTAAAACAGCTAATGCAATTCCGACAATCGCCGAAGTTCCCGTTGCTAAACCATCTAAACCATCTGTCATGTTTGCACCATTCGAAACTGCAATTACAATGAAAATGACTACTGGAATAAACAACAACCAACCATAAGATTTATGATCATCACTAATTAACCAGTTGTAATTAAACTCATTCCCTTTCACAAAAGGAATTGTCGTTGTCATATCATCAGTTTTAATCCATTTGTAATCAGCATCTTTATGTATATCAGAATGTTCATGCGTTACTAATTGCTCATCCGCATTTAATACATAGTTTTGAGGAACTCTTTTGTGCACTTGGACATCTTTACTGAAATACAAGATTGAACCAACAATGATTCCTACACCGATTTGACCAATTACTTTAAACTTCCCTTTTAAACCTTCTTTGTTTTTCTTGAAAACTTTGATATAATCATCTAAGAAACCGATTATACCTAGCCAAATAGTTGAGATCAGCATCGTGATTACATAGACATTATCCAACTTTGCAAACAAAATAGTTGGAATTAAAATCGCACTCAAGATGATTAAACCACCCATTGTTGGTGTTCCTTGCTTTTCAATTTGTCCAGCTAATCCTAAATCACGAACCGTTTCACCAATTTGTTGTCTTCTCAATGCATCAATAATTCGTTTTCCAAAAAAGATAGATACGATCAATGAAGTAATCAAGGCCATGGCAGCTCTGAAAGAAATATAATGAAACAATCCGGCACCTGGAAAGTTAATTGAGTCTAAGTATTTGAATAAATAGTATAACATTATTTCTCTAGTTTTTTAAATAAATTAATTACTGTTTCCATATCATCAAAGTGGTGTTTCACACCTTTTATTTCTTGGTATTTTTCATGCCCTTTTCCTGCAATCAAAATAATATCTCCTTTTTCAGCCATTGAAACCGCTGTTTTAATAGCTTGTTCTCTGTCTTCGATTGACAATGTCTTTTTGAAGTGCAAACCTTCTACACCTTCCATCATCTCTTCAATAATTACTTTTGGATCTTCTGAACGAGGATTATCAGATGTTATAATCACTTTATCACTCATTTCACAAGCGATGCCAGCCATCTTTGGACGTTTCGCTTTGTCTCTATCTCCTCCGCAACCAACAACTGTATAAACGGTCTCGTTTTTCGTGCGAATATTGTCGATTGTTTTTAAAACATTTTCTAAAGCATCTGGCGTATGGGCATAATCTACAATTGCTGTTATCCCTTTGTCACTTGTCGTATATTGGAAACGACCTTCAACTGATTCTAAATTGCTTAGAACAGTTAACACTTCCAATTTATCTTCACCCAATAATTCACTTACTGCATAAACAGCAACTAAATTGTAGGCATTGAAATCTCCTATTAATCTTGACCAAACTTCTGTTCCACAAAGATTTAGAACCAAACCTGAAAATTGATTTTCCAATACTTTCACCTTATAGTCAGCTGGTGATTTTAAGGCAAATGAATATTTTGTAGCTTTCGTGTTTTGTAACATGACCATTCCATTCTTGTCATCTACATTCACTAGTGAAAATGCATCAGCTGGTAAATTATCAAAGAATGTTTTCTTTACACGAATGTATTCTTGAAATGTTTTATGATAATCTAAATGATCATGTGTAATATTTGTGAACACACCACCTGTGAATTTTAATCCCGTTATTCTATGTTGATGAACAGCATGAGAACTCACTTCCATAAAGCAATGCGAACAACCTTCTTCAACCATTAAGTTTAATAATTCATTCAATGCAACAGGATCTGGAGTTGTATGTGTCGAAACAATATCTTTATCTCCAATTTTATTGACAACCGTAGAAAGCAATCCACATTTGTGACCCAATTTTGAAAATAAATTGAATAATAATGTTGTCGTAGTTGTTTTACCATTTGTTCCAGTTACACCAACCAATTTTAATTTAGCAGAAGGATTATCATAGAAATTGGTAGCCATAATAGCCAACGCTTTCTGTGTATTATCTGTCACAATTAATGTCACCTCATCTGAAACTTCAACTTCTTGTTCAGCAAGAATAATTTTACATCCATTTTCAATAACAGATGAAATAAAATCATGTCCATCTACTGCTGTTCCTTTAATAGCAACGAAAATAGAATTCTCATTTGCTTTTCTAGAATCAAAAACAATCGCATTCACATTTACATCTGTAGTACCTTTTACAGAAGTCAATGTTACGCTATATAATATGTCTTTTAAATTCTTCATTTATTTTAACGTTAATTCTATTAATCCACCGTGAAATGAAGGATTTCCAGCTGGATAAGATTGTTTTACTACTGTTCCATATCCTTCAATTGAAACATTCATTCCAATGTTTTCAATTAAGTAAACTGCATCTTTAGCGCTTAAACCAACAACGTTTGGAACAACACCTTTTAATACTGCTCGTTTTTTTAATTCAATTCTTTTTCCGTCTGAATATGTGCTAATCCATTCATCGAAATCAGAACTTTTAAATGGAATATTTAATCGATTCATCACATAAACTAAATCATGACGATTTCCATCTTTTGCAATAGGAGCATCGTACACTTTCGTTTTTGACTCATTGATTGCTCTATGGTACTTTAAGCTCGTAGCATATACTTTATTTGCAATAGCTGAGAAAACTGTACCTGAAACAGTTGCTCCATAAATGTTTTCTCCTGATGCAGAAATTGAAATGATACATGAATAAATAGGTTCACTTACAGGGAAATAACCAACGAATGAAGCTAAATAACGTTTTTCACCTTTTGCTCCGTAACGCATGTCATCGTTTAAGATTTCTGCTGTCCCTGTTTTTCCAGCTATTTTAAAGAATGAAGACGTTAAGCGTTTACCTGTACCATCTTTCATTACACCTTCTAGACATCCCTGTAATGTTTTCAAAGTACTTTTCGAACAGATTTCTGATTTAATTACAAATGGATCAAATGTCTTTAACACCTCTGTACCTCTTCTGATTTCTTTTACAAATTGAGGACGAACAAATTTTCCATTATTCGCTACAGCATTGTAAAAAGCCAATGTCTGTAAAGGTGTTTGACGAACTTCATATCCTACAGCCATCCAAGCTAAAGATCCTGCCCACCAACTTTTTGAACCAGGTTCATATAATGTAGGATTTGCTTCCCCTTCTAATTCAACTCCTAGTGGTTGGCCCAAACCAAATTGCTTTAATCTATCTACAAATGTTTGAGGTTCATCCTTAAAAGCCCTGTAGATTACTTTTGAAATAACATTAGAAGAAAGTTCAAATGCTCTTTTAATAGTTATTCTACCATAGTCATTTCCATGTGCTTCAGTTAGTGATTTACCGAAAAAATTATATTTCGATGCAGCAGTAACCGTATCATCAATATTGATTTTACCTTCTTCCAAAGCAGCCATTAATGAAGCTAATTTGTATGTAGAACCTGGTACTTCTCTAGATCCTATTGCCAAATTATATAATTCGTAATACTCTCCATCGGTTGCTTGAGTCAAATTCACAATTGCTTTTACAAATCCTGTTTTTACATCCATCACAATTGCACATCCACTTTTTGCATTGTTTGCTTTTAGCTGTTGGTACAATTCTGAATGCGCAACTTCTTGTATTTCTTTATCGATTGAAGTCACAACATCTGCACCTTCAACCGCATCTTTAACAATTTGACCTGTTTTTTTCCAACCTGTCGAAATTTTTTGTGCTATTTCTTCTCCTTCTTCTCCAGCTAAATATTCGTTATAAGCACCTTCGATACCAACACGTAATTCTTTTCCGTTCTGGTTTTGATAATAACCTAACGTTCTTTTTAACAATTCATTATGAGGTCGTTTACGAATACTTGTTTCATCATTATCAATTAAACCACCTTTCATTCTTCCTGTGTTGAAAATTGGAAGCGCTTTTATTTGACGTCTTTCTTCGTTTGAAGCTTTACTACAGATTAATAAATAACGATTTTTCCTTTCTCTTCCTCTACGAATGTGAATTTCCCATTCTCTGGCTGACATAGAAGGATAAATTTTTGATAATCCTCTCGCACAATCTGTGATTGAATCGGTAAATAACTTCTCCTCACAAACAGTTGGATCTAAATGAATATTGTAAAATGAAACCGATGTCACTAAGGGAGTATAATTAGCATCTAAAATTTCACCTCTTCGGGGAATACGTTTTATGATTTTTGTTGGAATTTTACCCTGAAGTGTTGATGTTTCATTTGAACGTTTATCAAATTGAATAGACAACGTTTTAAAGATAACAACAAGCATAACAACAACAAACCCGAAGTAAATCAGGTATGCACGCCAGTAAATATCTTTTCTTTCTTGAACCATATTCTATTTTAAGAATCAAGACTTGAAGATTTAAGATTTTAGAAATCTTTTCTCCTTCGTCTATCTATCTAATTTTTATTCTAATCCTTTAATTCTTATAACTTTCGTAGGGTTAACAGTTTCATGCAAACCCCTTGGCTCTAATCGTTCCCGAAGTTTACTTCTTCTAGTTTCTTCTTCTAATTTTGCTTTTACTTCCACATAATTAGCTGACATTTCATCCAATTCTGTTTGAGCATTTTCAGCATCTTTCGAAAGTTGTTTTCCATAATATCCTTTTCCTACTAAAAGCAACAAAAGGAAAATGATGAAGAAAATGAATGTCAAATTGTTTAATACAAACTCTTTCGTTAGGAATTCTCCATTTAAAATTTGTACCAACGGATTTGAACGAACACTTTTAGAAGAAGATTTTGAAGATTTCTTTTTCTTCTTTTCCTCCACTACTTTTTGCTCTTCAACAACATCTTTCGATATGTATTCATTCTCACTCATTTCTAAATGCTATTCTTAATTTAGCGCTTCGAGCACGTGAGTTTCTAATAATTTCTTCTTCTTCTGGTATAATTGGATGTCTAACTTCTTCTGTAAAAGGTTTGATGACATTTCCAAAAAAGTCTTTTTCGATATCCCCTTCGATTGAACCACGTTTCATGTAGTTTTTCACCAAACGATCTTCCAATGAATGGTAAGACATCACCACTAATTTTCCACCTGGAGCAATGACATCAGCTGTTTGTAATAAGAAACGTTCCAATACATCCAACTCTTGATTCACTTCAATTCTTAATGCTTGAAAAATCTGAGCGAAAAACTTGTGATCTTTAAATTTCGGCGCACATGAAGCCAATGCATTCATCAATTCACCTGTAGTTTCAATCGGTTTACGTTCACGAGCCGATAAAATCGCATAAGCCACTTTTTTAGCATTTGTGATTTCACCATATTTTCGAAAGATTTTCATCAATTCGAAATCTGAATATTCATTAATGATTGTTTGTGCAGAAACTTCTCCTGATTGATTCATTCGCATATCCAATGGATCATTTGTACGAATTGAAAAACCTCTTTGCCCATCGTCAAACTGATGAGAAGAAACACCTAAATCTGCAAGAATTCCATCCACTTTCTTAATCCCCATTATTTTCAAATGGTTCGAAATGAATGAAAAATTCGCTGCAACAAAATGAAAGTTAGGAGCTTCCCAAGCATTCTTTTTTGCATCTGGATCTTGATCAAATACAATCAACTTCCCCTTTGGAGATAATTGCTTGAAAATTTCTCTTGAATGTCCTCCACCTCCGAAAGTTACGTCAACATAAATCCCGTCCGGATTAATTGCTAATCCATCAAGACATTGTTGTAACATTACCGGTACATGGTACTCTATATTATTCGTCGTCATTTAAATCACCCATTACTTCATCCGCTAAATCAGCGAAATTTGCCATGTTCCCTTCGATCATTTCGAAGTAGCTAGATTTATCCCAAATCTCGATGCGGTCATTGTATGCAATCAGCATTGCATCTTTTTCCAAACCAACTCGCTCCATGTGAGCTACAGGAATGTGAATTCTACCAACGTTATCCAACGAAACTTGCTTAGCTCCTTGGTGAAACAAACGATAGAACATTCTGTTTTTTGGTTTAAACAAATTCATTTTAGAAAGTTTCTCGCTGATTTTTTCCCATTCATTCATAGGATACAGCGTTAAACATTCCTCAAACCCTTTGTTCAACATGAAATTTTCTTGGGCAGCAGGAGACAGTTGCTTCCGTAAACCGGAAGGAAATAAGAAACGCCCTTTGGCATCCAACTTTACTTCAAACTCTCCTACTAAACCTGTCATAGCATTAATAATGGGTAAAATTAGTAGATTTCTACCACTTTTTACCACTCAAAAGTGTATTGTTAATAAAATATAACGCATAAGAAACAAATAAGTTTCATTTAAACAATAAAATAATCAATATTATCAAGGATTTATGAATTTTTTGAGTCGGTGGTAAATTGTGGGACATTTTAAAAATTGTTAATAATTACTAAAGTTATTAACCGTTTTTAAAACGATATTAACACATCCTAAAATTTGATTTTACACTCTGATTCAATGTAAATTAGATAAATCCACTTAAGGTATTTCAAGAAACAAAACCTCATAAAATACCTTTTACCACCCAACCTTTTAGAAGTACGTTTTAAACAATTTTGTTGATAAAGTGGTAATCATATATTTTTTGAAAAAAATCAGAAAAATCGAACAAACCTTAAATTTTTATTAGGATACAAAAACAAAAATTATCTTTGCACTTATGAAGGAAATTTTTGAAATACATCGGTTGGCTTTTACGTATAGAATGACATCTATTTTGATTATCATTTGTCATTTATTTTATGCTATTTTTAACCTTGTTTCATTAGCATTATTTGTTCCTTTTTTGAAAATCATTTTTATTGATCACAACAAATCAACTACCCATATTAATGAACCTGTTTACAATGGTGGTTTCATTAATTTCTTCAAATACCTTTCAAAATATTACAATTACTTCATGGAAAGTATGGCTGCTGAAGATCCTAAAAAAGCACTTTACTTTGTTTGTGTTTCGGTTTTTACAGCTTTCTTATTAAAAAATATTTTCCGCTATGGGGTGATTTGGAGTCAATCATTTCTGAGAATGGCCGTAATTCGCGATATCCGTTCAAAATTATTCGAAAAATCATTAAATCTTCCACTTTCTTTCTATTCTGAAGAACGAAAAGGTGATATCATGTCACGAATGAACAGTGATGTGGGAGAAATTGAAGTAGCGGTTGTTAGTGTATTGGAATTAGTTTATCGAGAACCGATTTCTATTGTAATAAGCATTGGAGCGTTACTTTATATTAGTCCACAGCTGACCATTTTTTCATTTATTTTACTTCCATTGTCAGCATTTGTTATTTCACGTATTGGAAAAAGTTTAAAAAGAACAGCAAAAGAAGGTCAACATCAAATGGGTGTTTTGAATTCTGCGCTTGAAGAAGGTTTGGGAGCTGTTAGAGTCATCAAAGCATTTAACGCTATTCCACAAGTTATTAAATCATTCAACAAAATAAACAATCGTCACCAACAGCTTTTAACTAGAACTTTCAGAAAGAAAGAACTTTCATCACCATTAAATGAAACACTTGGTGCATTTGTTCTTGTGAGCATTGTTTGGTTTGGCGGAAGTATGATTCTAGACGACGTTACAGGGACGAATTTAAGCGGTGCTGAATTCATTACGTTTATTGTAATGTTCTCTCAATTGTTACGTCCAATTCAAGGTGTTGCTAATTCAGTTGGATACATTCACAAAGCAAAAGTATCTTTGGATCGAATCAACGAAATTTTTGATACAGATGAAAAAATATACGAAGCTGAAAACCCAGTTAAATTAGACGAATTATCAAAGGAATTAAAATTTGAAAAAGTTTCATTTAAATACAAAGATGAATACGTATTAAAAGACATAAACTTCACGATCCCGCAAGGAAAAACTTACGCTCTTGTTGGCGAATCTGGCAGTGGAAAATCAACTATTTCTGATCTTCTCCCTCGATTCTATGATGTGAATCAAGGTGCTATTTTTTATGACGATACCAACATTAAAGATGCATCAATAAAAGACTTAAGAAGTCACATTGGAATTGTTTCTCAAGAATCAATCTTGTTCAATGATACTGTTCGCAACAACATAATTTTCGGAACTGAAAACGCTTCAGATGAGGAAATCATCAATGCTGCAAAAATTGCCAATGCACATGAGTTCATTATGAACTTAGAAAACGGATACGATACAAATATAGGAGAAAGAGGAAACAAGCTTTCTGGCGGACAAAAACAACGCATGTCAATCGCTAGAGCTGTTCTAAAAAATCCATCCATCATGATTTTAGACGAAGCAACTTCTGCTTTGGATACTGAATCAGAAAAACTGGTACAGGATGCTTTAGAAAAATTAATGAAAAATAGAACTTCATTAGTCATTGCCCACCGATTAAGTACAATTAGAAACGCAGATAATATCTTGGTTTTATCAAAAGGTGAAATCAAAGAAACAGGTACGCATGAGGAATTAATCGCTAAAAAAGGATTGTATTACAACCTTTGCACCATGCAAGGTTATTTTTAAGAATTTGTTTTTCAATTCTTTAGAACTATCCAAAACAATTAAATCCACTTTCTTTTTTAAAACACTTGTAGATTCAAGAAAGAATACATATCTTTGCACCGCATTTAAGGTCATCCAAAAATGAATAGAGTGCGGGGTGGAGCAGTTGGTAGCTCGTCGGGCTCATAACCCGAAGGTCGTCCGTTCGAGTCGGGCCCCCGCTACAAAACAAAACGAGAATGAAAGCGAAAGCATCATTCTCGTTTTTAGTTTTACATCATTCTCACTCTCTTTCTGTTTCTAATCACAATCCTTTTGTACGTTGTTTATTTACTTTATTCTGAAAAATTCAATAAAATCTATATTGGTTTTCTGATTTGATAAATCGTTTTACTTCTAACAACAGTCTTGCAACTAAAGGTTATACCATAAAATTTAGACCCTGGAAAGTAGCTTATTTAGAATTCTTTGATGATAAAAACGAAGCTATGAAAAGAGAAAAAGAACTTAAATCTTCAAGAGGTCGAGATTTTTGTAGAAAACAAATCTAATTCTATAAATAATTCAGGACACGTCGGGCTCATATCCGTCAGAGTACGTTCTTCCGTTCGAGTCGGGCCTCAATACAAAACGAGAATGAAAGCGAAAGCATCATTCTCGTTTTTCGTTTTATATTATTCTCACTTTTTCTCAATAGAAAAACTAAAAACTGATTAATTTATCATTCAATATAATCTTTGAGTTCTTCATATTTAATATTTATAAAACCACCATCTACTGACAAACAGGAATTTGTCAATCCAAATTGATAAATGAAATTCAATCCTTCATCAGTAAATTCAATATTAAAATAATCCCAACTTACAACTGGTGGTTCAGTATCGATAAAACAATCAGATGTTTCAGGGTCTTTTGAAAAAGTATTAAAAGATTCATTGACTTTATACTGAAGCATATTTAATAATTTGGTTTTATTCTTATTAATTAATTCATCAATTGTTATTATTTCTTCACTATTATTTACTAATTTAAAAAGTTCATAAGAAAAATAATATCGACCTTTTTCATCAGCTTCTCCTTTAGATTTAGTTTTAAATTCTCCCCATGTACAAGATTTTATTAGTATAGGGTCTGGATTGTCTTTTTCTAATATTTCTGATTCATTACATTGAATTTTTCTTTCTAATTTGCCTTCAAAAAAGGTTCCTGTAATTTCTTTTCCATCAGCCAAAATTAAATGTCCTTGACCATGAGGAACACCTGATAATAAATAAAAAAAACCTTGATATTTTGATTTATCCGAAAGAACTAAAAATCCGTTTTTAGTTTCAACAATTTTTTCTTTATTGATTTTTAAATTAATATTTTCAATTCCAAAATAATCCCAATCACCTATATATTCTTTATTATCATGATATTTAATCACACCGTTATTCAAAGGTTTATTATTTAGAAATTTACCATCCCAAGTTGTCCCCTCAAATTTGTAATGTGCTGTACCAGTTATAAATTTTCCGTTCTTCCAACTTCCATTTTCAAAATCCCCTGTAAAATAGTCCATTTGTCCATTTCCTTCTGGAATAAAAAATTCAACTAAATCACCAGTATAATGATTACCATTTTTAAAAAAAACTTCTGATTTCCCAATGATCTCTCCATTTTCAAATATAGCTTCTAATCTTGTTTCATTTTGTGTTAATTGACCATTGCCATTAAATTTACCATTTTTAAATTCTCCATTATATCTTTTCCCATCAGAAAAAATAAGTGTCCCTTTTCCTTCATAAATACCATTTACAAAATCGCCAGAATATTGATCATTTGAAAAATAAATAATTTCTCCTTTTAAATATAAATGATTTGAAAATGTACCTTCATATGTTTTTTTATATGCCCCAATTTTAGATTGGTCTAGAGCATTTAAATTATATTTATAGGTTACTTTTCCAGATATAGGATTTCCAAATTCTACATGACCCTCAAACTTCCATTTTGAAGTCTCTACAATTACAACATCATTAAGTTTTCCTTCAAACCATGAATTTCCAGAAACATTACTCTCTGAAAAATTTGCAATTAATGTTAAGACACCATTACCATGAGGTATTTTAGTTTTTTCGCCATCAATTTTGGCTTTATAATATTCTCCTGTGTAAACTCCCTTGATATCTTCACCGAAAAAATTGATTGTGTATTCAAATTCACCATCACTTTTTATTTTATATTCTTGTTTCTCTTGAGAATATAAATAAGTATTGGATTGAATACAAAAAAATACAATAAAGATTTTTAATAAAATAAATTTCATTGATTTTAATTTTTTAAATTGAAATTACATCTAAACCCCATCCAATTTCACCATCTAATTTAATTTTACACCATACTTTCCATAGTTTACCAACTTTTACTAATGGTCCTATTTCAATTAATTCAAATGCAGATTTATTTTGCTTTTCAAGTATAACCTTGCCGTCTTTAGAAGGTGAATCATATAAAACTATTTTTGAATTTGATAGTAGTATTTTAGTTGAATTATATTTTTGACCATTTATAGTAATTTGATTAGTATCTTTTGAAATTGTAAAATTAAATTCCCCATTATTAATACACATTGGATTAGATTCATCATCACCTCCACAATTATCAAATATATTTGATTTGCCAGAAATAGAATTTTTTAAAACTTCTCCTTCATAATAATTAAAAATACTATACTCATCACTACAATCAATACCAATAGCTCTCATTTTATCTGATTTTATTGACATAATTAATCGACTTGTACAATATTCGTCACCCATACCCAAAACTTTTGCTTGATAAAGTTTTACAGTCGTTGAAGGCTCAGATGATATAACATTAATAACTGTATCTTTTACAGTACTTTCAGGTATTATTTGTTCTGTTTGTTTTGATTGTTTGTTATTTTCTGTACAATTAACAAATAGTATACTAGAAAATAATAAAATTGAAAATTTATTTTTCATTCTTTTTATTTTGAATTATAATGTAATTCTAACAATAAATACTGAATTATATGTTCAGTAACTAATTTATTAAAAATACTTTTGTAATTAAGGGTTATTTAATTAGTTAAATCTATAATGATTTCTTGATTATGCTATTATTTCAACAGATTTGCCGATTTTCTTTAGATTTTGAATTTAACGGCGCATCTAAAAAAATGAAAAATCAACACCAAACTAATCCTCTAATTTCTGATTAAGCAGCTGCCCAGCCAACTTATTTAACTCGCGAAGTCGTAATTGATTTGTCTCTTTCTGAAGTTGTTTCTTATTCTTTTTTTGATCCATTAATTTGGAATGCAACTTTTTGTTGTCTGTGTTCTTTTGTTTTGCCATTTTTGATTTTTTCAGAACGAGAAACAGAATGAAAATGAGGTAAAACAAAAATGAGAATGAAGCTTTCGCATTCATTCTCATTTTGTTTTTTTGCTCCCTCTCCTGGGCTCGAACCAGGGACCCTCTGATTAACAGTCAGATGCTCTAACCAACTGAGCTAAGAAGGAATTTGCGTCATTTCTGATTAGCGATTGCAAAGTTATACAAAGAATTCGATTCTCAAACACTTTTATGAAAAAAAATTAAACTTTTTTCGAAGGTTTTTTTTATTTATTTGAAAATCAATTAAAAATCACTTTCATCCAAAGTGAAATCATCAATTGAAGAGTCGAAATTATCTTCAGAACCCGAACAATTTTCACTATCAAAGATATCATCTTCCATTGTTCCTTCAGATTTGTTAGCTCTTAATATATTCGTTTTTGAAACATTTAATCTAATTTCAGTTCGGATGGTTCCATCTTCATGATTATATGCTTTAGCGTATGGCGTTCCTTCAAGTTCGACCATTGCTCCTTTTTTAAGAAAATCTAAAATGCGAAGATTCACACCTTCACGTTTCCAAATCGTGCAATTGATCCACGTTGTTTTGGTCTTCGTTTCTCCGGTACGTTTATCTTTCCAATTTTTATTATGCGCTACCGGGAAGTTAATTGCAATAACGCCACGTTCCATGTTTTTCATCACGGCATCCTTCCCAATGTTTCCGATCAATCTAGTTTCAAATACTGTAGCCATTCTATTGATTTATATTCTGTGAAAATAGAAAATAGAAGTGAATTTGCAAAACTTATTTTCGTTTTCATTTCTTTATGACAATCGCATCTTTGAAACCTTTCTTCTTTACTTTTTCTAAAACAAGATTGGCCTCTTCTTTGGTAACGAATGTTCCAGCAGTATATAAATATTTGTAAGCACTTTTAGTATTTAAATTCACCCTTAACACTTCCATTCCAAGTCCTTGAAATTGATTGATAGAAGTTTCTAGTGGTTCTTGAGATGACATTAATTGAATCGTGTATTCCCCTTTCGAACTTTTAGTCTCTTTTTTGTTTTTGGAAGCAATCTCTGCATTCTTATTGCCTTTCGTTGGGACCGTTTCTTTCAAAAATTTAATCTTAGGATGTTCTTCTTGAATAAATGTTCTAAAAGCACGATAAATAGCTGAAGCAATCACTTCTTGACCTTCTGTCGTGTTTAAATAGTTTGCTTCTTTTTCATTGGTCAAAAATCCACATTCAATTAGTACACCTGTCATTTTTGTGTATTTCAAGACTTGAAGTGTATGCTCCCGATCTCCATTGTCTTTTACACCTCTCGAATGTCTACCAGCTCTTTTAGAAAATTGATGCTCTAATTCTTCCGCAAATGCTACTGCCTTCGTTGAAGATAAATCATGAATATGTGATTCAGTTCCATGAACATGTTGTTTTTCATTAGCATTACAGTGAATACTTATGAAGTAAGTAGCATTTGAAGTATTGGCTTTTTCTACTCGATCATCCAAACTGACATACGAATCATCTTTTCTTGTATAAATAACTTCTACATTTGTTAAATTTTGATCGATGTATTGTCCGACTAATTTTGAAATAATCAGGTTTAAAGCTTTTTCTGGTAAATGGTTTTCATTACTTGATAAATGTCCAGGATCATTTCCACCATGACCTGCATCAATCACCAGTGTAATTTTACTTTGAGCAAAAAGTCCGTTTGATGAAACTGTCAAACAGAAAAGAAAATAGAATAGATGCTTCATTTTACAAAGTTAAATACTTGATTTATGTAAAATGAAAATTATTTTAAAGCTTACGAATAGAGAATTGTTAAAAAAAGAAAGGCGAAAATGAATCTCCGCCTCTACTAACTATTTTAAAGAAAATCTAATTTCTAATTTCTAATTTCTAATTTCTAATTTCTTACTAATAGATTTCATCCAGTGCTTCACAAAAAGCTTTTGCTGCTTGGTCTAAAATTTCTTTGGTATGAGCAATTGAAATAAATCCAACTTCATAACCGCTTGGACCTAAATAAACTCCTCTTTCTAATAAGGCTAAGAAGATTTTTCTAAAACCAGTCATATCAGGATTAATCTCCCCTGCTCTTCTGATGTGTTTTTTTCCATCGAATGATAACCAGAAAATAGAACCAATCGTTACTAATTCAAAGTTATAACCATGTGATTTCGCATGAGCATTCACCAAATTAACAAAGTATTTTGTGCGCTCTTCTTGATCTTCGTAAAATCCTGGCTTTGCCAATTCTGTTAATTGAGCAATTCCAGCAGCCATTGCAACTGGATTTCCTGACAACGTTCCCGCTTGATAAACACCTCCATCAGGAGAAACATGAGCCATTATTTCTTTTCTTGCGCCATAAGCTCCTACTGGTAAACCTCCACCAATAATTTTACCGTATGTTACAATATCAGGAGTAATTCCATATAATTCTGCAGCACCTGAAAATGCCACTCTAAATCCAGAAATCACCTCATCAAAAAACAATAAAATATTATTTTCTGTACATAATTTTCTTAACTCTTGAAGGAATGTCAATTCTTGTAAAAGCAATCCATTGTTCGCTGGAATTGGTTCAATAATTGCACACGCAATTTCGTCTCCATATTCGGCAATACATTTACGTAAAGCATCCATATCATTTAACTCAACTACTAACGTTTCATCGATATAGCTTTGAGGAATCCCTTCACTCGTTGATGAAGTTCCGAAAGTTACTAATCCACTTCCCGCTTTTACTAACATCGAATCAACGTGACCATGATAGCAACCTTCAAATTTTAATACTTTATTCTTTTTAGTATATCCTCTAGATAAACGAATTGCAGACATCACTGCTTCCGTTCCTGAACTAACAAAACGAATTTTATCAATGAATGGATTTTTAGAAAGAATTAATTCTGCTAATTCATTTTCTAATCGTGTTGGCGCCCCGAAACTTGATCCATTTTGCAATGTTTCAACAATTTTAGCATAAACATTAGGATGATTATGACCTAAAATTAGCGGTCCCCAACTGCAACAGAAATCGATGAATTTATTATCATCTTCATCCCAAATATGACAACCATCTCCTTTTTTTATAAATAATGGAGCACCTTCAACTGATTTAAAAGCTCTAACTGGCGAATTTACCCCGCCAGGAAAATATGTTTTTGATTTTTCAAACAATCCTTCAGAAACAGTTCGTTTCAATGTGTTTTTAGCTATCATACTAGACCAATTTTCAATTTCGTTTTACAAAGATACTATTTTTGAATTTTGAATTAGTTATGGAAATTGATTATGAAGAATAAATAACTACTATTTATTTCAATTCTAAACTACTTCCTTTTTTTGGCGAAAAATGACTTTATCAAATCACTACATTCATCAGCTAAAATACCATTTGACACTAATGTTTTAGGGTGATACAACCCTTCTTGAAAACGACCAGCACCTCTTTTTTCGTCTCTTGCTCCAAATACAATCTTATCAATTTGTGACCAATACAAGGCTCCAGCACACATCACGCATGGTTCAAGTGTAATATACATCGTACAACCCGTTAAATATTTTCCTCCTAAATATTCTGCAGCAGCTGTTATTGCTTGTATTTCAGCGTGAGCTGTAACATCATTTAATCTTTCAGTATAATTATGAGATTTCGCAATGATCTGATTATTGCAAACTACTACTGCACCTACAGGAACTTCACCTAAATCAAAAGCTGTTTGCGCTTCGATTAGAGCTTGTTTCATAAAATATTCGTCGTTGAATGGATTTATCATGCTATAAATTTAAGAAACTGTTTTATTTTTGAGGACAATTCGGTTCAAATCTGAATTCTTTATAAGTAAAAATTATGAGTCATTCAATTCCAGCACTTCAAAAAGGTGATTTAATTTATATTACCGCTCCTGCAAAGTCAATCGATATTTCGTTTGTAGATTTCGCTAAAAGCTATTTTGAAAATCAAGGGTATAAGGTTTTGATCAGTCAACATTGTACTGGCGAATTCAATTATTTCTCAGGAACAGATGATGAACGCACGGCAGATTTTCAATACGGAATTGATCATCCTGAAGTGAAAGCCATTGTATGTGCAAGAGGCGGATATGGATGTGTTCGAATAGTTGACAGAATTCAATGGGCTGGAATTTTAAGAGAACCAAAATGGATTATTGGTTTTAGCGATGTGACAGTGTTTCATCAACGCATGCAACGATTTGGATTACCCAGTATTCACGGAACGATGCCTTTGAATTTCAAAGAGAATTCGCAAGATTCATTTGCAACTTTAGAAAAAGCCTGGGCAAATCAAGCGTATTCAATTTATTCAACTTTTACTTCAAGTAATAAACAAGGATCATCTGAAGGACAATTAGTTGGAGGAAATCTATCAATCTTATACAGCCTTTTAGGAACAGATGATCAAATCACTTATGAAAATTCAATTTTATTTATTGAAGATTTAGCAGAACAGATTTATCACTTAGATCGAATGCTTTTTGCATTTGCTAAAGCTGGAATTTTCGACAAAATAAAAGGTTTAATAGTTGGAGGTATGACAGATATGAAAGATACGGCTATTCCATTTGGCAAAACACTTCAAGAAGTCATTTTAGAGCATTTTCAATATAGAAATATTCCAATCATTTTTGATTTTCCTGCTGGACATATCGATGATAATAGAGCGTTGGTTTTTGGTAGAAATGTTACTTTAACTTCAAATGAAGATGGTGGTAAAGTAGCATTTAATTAATTTATTTTACCAAGAATAACTTCTAATTCTTCTAAATTTAAAGGTTTAACACAGAAATCTAACATATTCGTAGCTTCTGCTCTTTTTCTAGTTTCAGGATCTGAATTTCCTGATATATAAATAGCTTTGATGGCTTTTGTTTTATTAATTTCATTCATTGCCTCTATTCCATCCATTTTACCTTTTAAACGAATGTCCATCAGAATAACATCAACATCATTTTCCTTTATAAAATCAATTGCTTCCTCGCCAGATTTTATTGCTTTTACAACCTCATGACCTAATATTTCTATAAAACGTGTATTCAACATCGTTAATATTAAATCATCTTCAACAATTAATATTTTCATTTTTATTCTGTAATATCATTAAAACGCAATATCATTTCGCAACCAGAACCTATTTTAGTATTATTAATGAATTCACCATTCAATTGAGAGGCAAACGCATTTATTAAATTAGTTCCGATTGAATCTTTCTTTAATTTTTCATCAAAATCAAATCCTAAACCATCATCTTTATATTTAAAAACCCACAAATCTCTGTCTTTTTTAAAATCAATATTGATTTTACCTTCCACTTTCCCTATAAAAGCATGTTTATAGGAATTTGTTATAAGTTCGTTAACCAATAGAGAAAAAGGTAGAGCCGTTTCCATTGATAATTGAATAGATTCAATATCCGTTTCAATCTGAATGTTAATGCTTTTCTGTTGATAGGATAACTTGATAAAATAGATTAACTCATTAATATATTCTTTGACATCTATCTTGTCTAAATCTTTGTGAACATATAATTTTTCATGTAAAAGTGCTATTGATTTAATTCGATTTTTAGAATCTTTCAA
>CALPRR020000007.1 GCA_943326025.2 Candidatus Kuenenia stuttgartensis
CAAGGTGTAATTGGAGATAAAATCAGTTATGCTAAAAATCAATATGATGCTTTGGATAATGCAGATGCTTTATTAATTGCTACTGAATGGTCAGCATTTAGAAATCCAGATTTTGATAAAATAAAATCGAAATTAAAACAACCTGTCATTTTTGACGGTCGTAATATATTTGAATTAGATCAAATGTTAAATTTAGGTTTCTATTACAATTCAGTTGGTAGAAAAACAGTTTTACCTTTCGTTCAAACAGAAAAATAATGGAAAAAAGAAAAAGAATATTAATTACAGGTGCTGCAGGATTTCTTGGTTCGCATTTGTGTGATCGTTTTATCAAAGAAGATTACCATGTAATTGCAATGGATAATTTGATTACTGGTCAATTGAAAAACATTGAACATCTTTTTCCATTAGAGAATTTTGAATTTTACAATCACGATGTATCGAAGTTTATTCATGTTGCAGGTGGTTTAGATTATATTTTACATTTTGCTTCTCCAGCAAGTCCGATAGATTATTTAAAAATTCCTATTCAAACGTTAAAAGTTGGTTCTTTGGGAATTCATAATTGTTTAGGATTGGCAAAAGCAAAAAATGCAAGAGTATTAATTGCATCTACTTCTGAAGTGTATGGTGATCCAACAGTTCATCCACAAACAGAAGAATATTGGGGGAATGTAAATCCCATTGGACCTCGTGGAGTTTATGATGAAGCTAAACGTTTCCAAGAAGCGATTACAATGGCTTATCATACTTTTCATGGTGTTGAGACAAGAATTGTAAGAATCTTTAATACTTATGGACCAAAAATGCGTTTAAATGATGGGCGTGTTTTGCCTGCATTTATTGGTCAAGCATTAAGAGGAGAAGATATTACTATTTTTGGAGATGGTTCTCAAACGAGAGCATTCTGCTATGTAGATGATTTGGTTGAAGGGATTTATAGATTGTTGCATAGTCACTATGTTTATCCTGTTAATATTGGGAATCCAGATGAGATTTCAATTAAAGATTTTGCAGAAGAAATTATCAAATTAACTGGAACTGATCAAAAAGTTGTATTTCATGATTTACCAGTAGATGATCCAAAACAACGTCAACCAGATATTTCAAAAGCGAAAGAATTATTGGATTGGAGTCCAAAAGTAAGTCGTTCTGAAGGATTAAAAATAACGTATGAATACTTCAAAAGTTTAAGTCCAGAAGAATTGACGAAGAAAGAGCATAATAATTTTGACAAATATATAATTAGATAATGAGCTATTTTGCACACGAAACAGCAATCATTGACGAAGGTTGTACGATTGGAGAAGGAACAAAAATTTGGCACTTTTCACATGTAATGCCTAATTGTACAATTGGAGAAAAATGCAATATTGGTCAAAATGTTGTAATATCTCCTGAGGTAATCTTAGGGAAAAATGTAAAAATTCAAAATAACGTTTCTATTTATACAGGAGTTATTTGCGAAGATGATGTTTTTTTAGGTCCTTCTATGGTTTTTACAAATGTGATTAATCCTCGAAGCGCTGTCAATAGAAAAAATGAATACGCTAAAACAATTGTAAAAAAAGGTGCAAGTATTGGTGCAAATGCTACAATAGTTTGTGGCCATGATATAGGTGAATTTGCTTTTATTGGAGCAGGTGCAGTTGTAACTAAAACAGTACCAGCTTACGCTTTAGTTGTTGGGAATCCTGCAAGACAATTAGGATGGATGAGCGAGTTTGGTCAACGTTTAGAATTTGATTCTGAAGGCATTGCTTTATGTACAGAAAGCAATGAAAAATATAAATTAGAGAATAATAAAGTAACAAAATTATAAAATGAGTATTTCCGATAAAAAAATACGATTTGCAGTTATAGGTGCAGGTCACATAGGAAAACGTCATGCAGAAATGATTCGTCGTGAAAACGAAGGTGAATTAGTTGCAATGATTGATGTTCGTTCAAAAGAAGAATGTAATGCTGTTGATTTCGGTGTTCCATTTTTCAAAACATTTGACGAATTATTAGCATCAGGTATTGAATTTGACGTAGTTAATGTTTGTACTCCAAATGGTTTACACGCTGAACAAAGTATTGCTGCATTAAATGCTAAAAAACACGTTGTTTGTGAAAAGCCAATGGGATTAACAAAAGAGAGCTGTGAACGAGTGATCTTTAAATCGTTACAAATGTCGAAAAGTGTTTTCTGTGTAATGCAAAATAGATATTCTCCACCTTCTGAGTGGATCAAATCAGTTGTAGAAAACGGAACATTAGGTGATATTTACATGGTTCAATTAAACTGTTACTGGAATAGAGATGATCGTTACTACAAAGCAGGAGGTTGGAAAGGAACTCCTGATTTAGATGGAGGAACATTATTTACTCAATTCTCTCATTTCATTGATATAATGTATTGGTTATTTGGTGATATTGATAATATTCAAGGTCGTTTTGCAGATTTTAATCACCAAAACTCAACAGCTTTTGAAGATTCAGGTATTGTAAGTTTTGATTTTATTAATGGTGGAATGGGTTGTATCAACTATTCAACTTCTGTTGCAAATCAAAACTTAGAAAGTTCAATTACAATCATCGGAAGTAAAGGAAGTGTGAAAATTGGTGGTCAATACATGAACGAAGTAGAAGTTTGTAATGTAACTGACTATGAAATGCCAGTTTTAAAAGAATCAAATCCTGCAAATGATTATGGACCATACAAAGGTTCGGCAGCTAATCATAATTATGTAATTCAAAATGTGATTGATTCTTTGAGAGGAAGATCAACTGCAACAACGAATGCATTAGAAGGATTGAAAGTAGTAGAAATTATTGAACGTATTTATAAAGTAAGAAATGAGCAACTCAATATACAATAAGTTAATAAACAAAGAAGCTAAACTTGCAGTTATTGGTTTAGGTTATGTTGGATTACCAATCGCTTTGGAATTTGCAAAACAAATTAAAGTTGTAGGTTTTGATATCAATCAAGAGAGAGTTGATTTAATGAATAATAAAATCGATCCTAGTAATGAATTAGATGCTTCTGCATTTGAGAACAGTGATATTCTTTTTACAGCTAACTTGGATGATTTAAAAGATGTTGAATTCTTTATAGTTGCAGTTCCAACTCCAATTGATGATGCGAATTTACCAAATTTAAAACCTTTATTAGGTGCAAGTTCAACTGTTGGAAAAGCGCTTAAAAAAGGTGATTACGTTGTTTTTGAATCAACTGTTTATCCTGGATGTACAGAAGAAGATTGTATTCCTGTATTAGAGGAAATTTCTGGATTGAAATTCAAAGAAGATTTTAAAGTTGGATATTCACCTGAAAGAATCAATCCAGGAGATAAAGAACATACGTTGCAAAATGTAATTAAAGTTGTTTCTGGATGTTGTGATGAATCATTGAATGAAATAGCTCAAGTTTATGAATTAGTTGTTAAAGCTGGAGTTCATAGAGCAACTACAATTAAAGTAGCTGAAGCAGCAAAAATCATTGAGAATACGCAAAGAGATTTGAATATCGCTTTAATGAATGAGTTGTCAATCATCTTTAATAAATTGAAAATTAATACGTTTGATGTATTAGAGGCAGCTGGAACGAAGTGGAACTTTTTAAAGTTTTCACCAGGTTTAGTTGGTGGACATTGCATCGGAGTTGATCCATATTATTTAACACACAAAGCAGCTCAAGCTGGTTACCATTCTAAAGTAATTACAAGTGGTCGTTTTGTAAATGATTCAATGGGTGGATATATTGCAAAACAATCTGTTAAGAAAATAATCGCTCAAGGTAAACATATACAAGATGCGAAAGTTTTGGTAATGGGTGCAACTTTTAAAGAAGATGTTTCTGATATTAGAAATTCAAAAGTGATTGATATCATCAATGAATTAGTTTCGTTTCAAGTTCATGTTGATTTAATTGATCCTCATGCAAGTTCAGATGAAATGGTTCATGAATATGGAATCGGATTAATTGAAAAAGCTACAAATGATTATGATGCAATTATCGTTGCTGTTAATCATAAAGAATACAAATCATACACTGAAGAAGATTTTAAAAATTTATTAAAAGATAATAAAGGTTTATTTGTTGATGTGAAAGGAATTTTCAAAGGACAAATCAAAGATTTAGAATATTGGAGTCTTTAATAAGTATTAGATAAATGCAATTTTCAAAAAACATATTGATTACAGGTGGAGCTGGTTTTATTGGTTCCCATGTAATTCGTTTATTCGTAAATAAATATACTTCTTATCGCATTGTTAATTTTGACAAGTTAACCTATGCAGGAAATTTAGAAAATTTAAAAGATGTTCAAGATGCATCGAATTATGTTTTTGAAAAGGGTGATATTTGTTCTTCCGATGATGTTCAACATGTTTTTGAAAAATATAAGATTACAGATGTTATTCATTTAGCAGCAGAATCTCATGTTGATCGTTCAATTGAAGGTCCAATGGATTTTGTGATGACAAATGTTGTTGGTACTGTTAATTTATTACAAGCAGCAAAATCATCCTGGAAAGATTCAAATCACGTTTTTCATCATGTTTCAACCGATGAGGTTTTCGGAAGTTTAGGACAAGAAGGTTTATTTGAAGAGACTACGAGTTATGATCCAAGAAGTCCCTATTCAGCTTCTAAAGCTTCTTCTGATCATTTTGTGAGAGCATTTTTTCACACTTATGGTTTACCTGTGAAGATGTCGAATTGTTCTAATAATTATGGTTCGCATCATTTTCCTGAAAAATTAATTCCTTTAGTAATCAATAATATCGTCAATAAAAAACCACTTCCAATTTATGGGAAAGGTGATAATATTAGAGATTGGTTATGGGTTGAAGATCATGCGCGAGCAATTGATGTAATTTTCCATAATGGCAAAATAGGTGAATCTTACAACGTTGGAGGGTTAAATGAGTGGACAAATATTGATTTAGTGAGACACCTTTGTAAAATTCTAGATCAAAAATTGAATAGGGTAGCAGGTGAAAATGAGCATTTAATTACATTTGTAAAAGATAGGGCAGGTCACGATGCTAGATATGCTATTGATGCTTCAAAACTTGAAAAAGAATTGGGGTGGAAGCCTTCAATTCAATTTGAAGAAGGTCTTGAAAAAACAGTTGATTGGTACCTTGAAAATACAGAATGGGTTGATAAAGTGACAAGTGGAGCTTATCAAACGTATTATGAAAACATGTACAAATAAAGTATAGTAACTATGAATTTTTTTTCAAAATTGTTTTCAACTAAAGGTAATTCTGAACCTGTAGATTTATCTTTATTAAAAACAGATGTTCATAGTCATTTGATACCAGGAATTGATGATGGTTCTCAATCATTAGACGATTCCATCGCAATGCTTTATAAATTTAAAGAATTAGGATACAAAAAAGTGATCACTACTCCTCATATTATGAGTGATCAATATAGAAACACACCTGAAATTATATATGCTGGCTTAGAAGTTGTTCGTGCAGAATTAAAACGAATTAATTTGGATATTGAAATTGAGGCTGCAGCGGAATACTTCTTTGATGAGACTTTGTTTGAGAAAATCAAGAAAAAAGAACTGATGACTTTCAATGGAAATCATGTTTTAGTTGAATTTTCATTTTTTTCAATGCCACAAGGTGAAGAGAATTTATTTTTTGAATTATTGACAAATGGTTATCAACCTGTACTTGCACATTTTGAAAGGTATTCATTTCTTCATGGTTCAATTGAAAAGGCTATCGAATGGAGAGACAAAGGGATTTATATTCAAATGAATTTAAATTCTCTTTCAGGACATTATGGACCTGAAGTAAAGAAGCAATCAGAGAAGCTAATTCAAGCAGGTGCAATTGATATAGTAGGAACGGATTGCCACAGAATAGAGCATCTGTTGTTGTTAGAAAAACAATTATCTAGTTCAAATTTCAAAAAATTATTTAAATTGAATTTCAAAAACAATCAATTGTAAATCTTTAGAAATAGATACCTTTTGCAATCATCTTTCCATTCGATAAAATAAATGTAGGAAAAGGTATTTTGATGTAATTGAATTGTTTGACTATTGCTTTTAACCAAGGTTTTTTAATTGGGATTTTACTAAAATCAACATCTAAAGACATCAAGAACTCTCTTTTTGCATTGTAATTTATTAATGTTTTAGCATCAATGTAATAATTATCATTACCTACAATTTTTTGATCAATACTATAACCTAAAGAAAGACAAACCCATTTCGGCATTTTAGTGTTTTGAAAAAAGCGAGAAGGATTAAAACTGACCCAATATGTTTGACCATTATAATCTTTCAGTAAACGTTCAGAAAAATTAGCACCAAGTACATCTGGTCTTAATTGAGCATAATTTGTTCTGTGAGATGAGAATTTTAAGATAAAAAGTTGATCTTTTAATAATATTTCTTGTGATAAAAAAGAAGCTGCTCCAATTGTGTTTGCACCCATATCTAAAAGAGAAAATCCCCATCCTGAACTAAATCCATCTAATATTTCTAAGGTGCTTTGAAATCCAAATCCAATACTTGTCCCTATGATTGCGGCTTTATTGTTTTTATAACCACTCCATTTGTAAAAATCAGTTAATTGAAGAGCTAATTTGTTTGTTGTATATAGATGACCAACCTTATCCATTTGAAGCCATTCATTCCCATCGTTAAAAAAATGAAAATTAGAGGAAGAATATTCTTTATACCAAACTGAATAAAGTCCAGCAGTTCCTCCGAGCCAGGATGAAGAAATTAATGATGTTGTTGTGATGCTTCGTTTAGATGAAATGGTATCAGGAATTGAAAAAAATGCTTTTTGACTGGTGCTAAAAAGTGAAATGAAACAAAACCATATTAAAAGCACCTTATTTTTCATTCTGTCGAAATTAATTTAAAAATTTCAAAGTATATCCGTTTAGAAGAAAAAAAACAATTTAATCACTTTTAATTTTGCAATATTATACTATTTTTATCGTAAATGATATAACACCTGAGTCAATAGAATTTACTATAAATTGATAATATTATAAATTATGAATACTTTAAGAAGAGATTGGTCTGAAATTAAGACAAACGATAGTTGGGCAATTTTTAAAATAATGTCTGAGTTTGTTGAAGGTTATGAGAGAATGGCTAAAATTGGACCATGTATTTCAGTTTTTGGTTCTGCTAGAACTAAACCAGACAATAAATATTATCAACTAGCAGTAGATGTTTCTGAGAAATTAGCAAAATCTGGTTATGGTGTTATTACAGGTGGTGGTCCAGGAATAATGGAAGCGGCAAATAAAGGCGCTCAAGATGGAGGAGGGAAATCTGTTGGTTTAAATATTGATCTTCCGTTTGAGCAAAATCATAATCCTTATATTGATGCTGAACACAATTTAGAATTTGATTATTTTTTTGTTAGGAAAGTAATTTTCGTTAAATATTCTCAAGGATTTGTTATTATGCCTGGAGGTTTAGGCACAATGGATGAGATGTTTGAGGCTTTAACATTAATTCAGACTAAAAAAATAAATAAACGCCCAATAGTGTTAGTTGGAAAAAAATATTGGTCAGGTCTTTTAGATTGGATAAAAGAAGCAATGTTAGAGCAGGAGAATAATATTTCACCAGCAGATTTAGATTTATATGCATTAGTCGATTCAGCTGATGAGGCAGTAAAATATATAAATGACTTCTACAAATCTCATGAACTAACGCCAAATTTTTAATTTAATTATTATTAAATTGATTGAAAATGAGAAAAGTATTAATTCTTTTCTCATTTTTTTTTAATATTGTTAAAACTTCATTCAGAATCCTTAAATTTGGTCTTTGAATTCAGATTTTAAAATGGGATTAATTAGAAAAATTCGTGCATTTGTTTGGAGTAAACACTTCCTTAAACACTTTGGTTTAGTAATATTAACATACCTTTTAGTAGTTAGCTTTGTTATTTTTTATCTAGACAGCTATACAAATCATGGTCAAAAAATTGAAGTACCAAATTTGATTGGAAAAAATGTAAGTACTATAAAATCAATTATTGAAGAAAGGGGTTTGGAGTACGAAGTATTAGATTCAATCTATGATCCTCAAAAACCTGAAGGAACGATTTTAGATCAAGATCCACTTCCAACTTCAAAATCATTAGTTTTTGTAAAGGAGGGAAGAATTGTTAGGGTTCGTGTTTCTAAAAAGACACGTTTGGTTGAAATGCCTAGTTTGATTGATAAATCTATTCGTTTTGCAGAGAGTGTATTGAAGAATAGAGGGTTAGAATGTTCTATTGAATACAAACCATCATCAGAAGCAGATGGAGCGGTTTTAGAGCAAAAATACAAAGGAAGCAAGATTAAAGAAGGTCAGCGTATTCCTATTGGATCTAAAATTGTATTAATTGTAGGTAGAAATGAGGGAGGTAAGCCGGTTCAAATTCCAAATCTTTATGGTTTAACAATATCTGAAGCAAAATTGCGTTTATCAGAAATACCTTCTTTAGTGTTTAATTTGAATTGTCCTGATTGTATGAACTCTGAAGATTCATCAAATGCAATAATTGAATCTCAGTCTCCAGAATTTATAGACGGTGTATTGTCGCCTTCAGGAACAACAGTAACAATAAATGCTTCGAAGAATTTTATAGAAGATGATGGTCAATAATCCAAACTGAAATTTAAGACGTTAATGATGAGGTTGTTCTTTACGCTTTTTGTAATAATTATTAATGGAGTATTTGTTTTTTCGCAAGTCGAATCAATCGGCCCATTAACTGAGAACCAATTTTTAAAGTCAAAAGAAGTATTTCAACAAAAATCTTTAATTTCAACTTTTGACAGTTCGTTTTTATATCTTCCTGATACATTAGTTCTTCCTGTTTTTGATGAATTTAGCACAAATAAGTTTCAGACTTATACGCAGGATTTTTCCGATCCAAATATCACTTTTGTTAAAGAATATAAAGTCTTAGACGCATTTTCATTATTACCAATAAATAATTCAGAAAGGTATACAATTCTTCCAACTTTTAGGAGAACTTATAATGTTGCTGAAAATACCCATTCAGATGCTGCGCTAGCAAGTATTCAATTAAAAGTAGGTAATCAATCGAATTATCCAACTGTATACACAACAACTACAGTTTTCCCTCCTTATTATATTTATGACACGTTGGATTTTCCAAATCCTTCAGATACAGTTTGGATTTCAGATCCTGATATTTATCAAGATTCTTCAACCCAATTTTTTTTACCTATTTACAACCCAAATTTAATTTGGTTAGATCATGATGTTTATCAAAATTACACATATGCAAAAAATCCTTGGTCATTAGGTGTTGTAACTTTTGATGGATTGAAAAGCGATGGTAGTGCTTATACGTTAGGAGCCGTTAATCCTAGTTATGCGGATTTTTTAACTTCAAAACCGATAAATCTTTCAAGTTATACTGCATCGGACTCTATTTATTTAAGTTTTCTTTATCAAGGTGAAGGATTTGGAGATATTCCTGAAACAGGAGACTCATTAGTTTTAGAATTTTATGCTGATGATTTAAATCAATGGTTCTGGGCTTGGAGTACTTCGGGAATAGCAACTTCAAATTTTAAAGTTGGAAACATCAATATTAGCGATTCAAAATTTTTTAAAAAAGGTTTTCAATTTAGATTTAAAAATTACGGAAGTCTTGCAGGAAACTTTGATAATTTTCATTTAGATTATGTGCATTTACGCTCAGTATCAAATGGATTTAGTGATACTTTATTTGAAGATTTTGCATTTGTTTACCCAATTAAAACATTGCTCAAAAATTACACTTCTGTTCCATGGGATCATTATAAAAATAATTTTTCTGGAAAGATGTCAAGTAATGTAGAAATTTCAATTCGAAATGGAAGTAGTTCGTCAGAGAATAATTCTATTCCAGGTAAAGTAGAAGTGTTTTACAATGGCGGCCTAGAAACTTCTTTCGGAGTATCAGGTGTAAGTTTGTCAAATAATGATTTAAATTATCTACCTAGAACGTTTTATAATTCATACCATGATTTTTCTTCAGGTTATCATTTTGATGAATCAAAATCTGGAGATGAACAACTTTTTAAAACAAAAGGTACAGTTCAAGCAATATTTTCAAATTTTCCTGGTAATGATTCTGTTATAACAGAACAAGTTTTTAAAAATTATTATAGTTATGATGATGGTTCAGCTGAAGCAGCATATGGACCTACAGGAGCTCAAGCCAGGTTAGCAGTTCGTTTCGATGCCTATGAATCAGACTCCATAATTGGGATTATGACAAATTTTGTAAAATCAGCCACTGATGTATCAAATCAATTATTTTTATTAACAGTTTGGGCTGATGATAATGGTAAGCCTGGAACGGTTTTATATCAGGATTCTGTTTTTTCTCCCCGAACACCAAAATATGAATATGGATTAAATAATTTTCATTCGTATTACTTTATAGATACGATGAAAGTTCCTGTTGGCTCAACTTTTTACATCGGATGGAGACAGTTTGATGCTGCACGTCTAGATATTGGATTTGACAGAAATATTGATTCTAAAAGTAAAACTTTCTACAGTACAACAAATGAAATTACTTGGAATCAATCTCAAATTTCAGGAACATCAATGATTCGGCCGATATTTTCTACAGCCTTAGATGCTCAATTAGGTATCCAAAAGAAAGCTATCGGGATAAGGGATTTGATAATTTTTCCAAATCCTTCAAATGGGAATTTTACTGTAAGACATTCTGAAGAAAATTATTTTGGTGTTGAAATTTATTCATTGCAGGGACAGTTAATTTATGACACCTATTCTGATCAAATTGATTTATCTGATAAACCTTCAGGTGTTTATTTTGTTAAACAAAAAGGGAATTTCCCAAACGTATATAAAATTATTAAAGAATAATGTTGGATAAAGATTTAGATTTAATCGAAAATGAAGAAAACGAAGAAGAAGAGTTATTTGAACATTATCGTTTTAAAGTTGATCTAGGTCAAGAAGTTCTGAGAATAGATAAGTTTTTATTAGACAGATTACCAAATACTTCGAGAAATAAAATTCAAATCGCGGCTAAAAATGGAAACATTGTAGTAAATGGTGCAACGGTAAAACCGAATTATCGTGTAAAACCAAAAGATGATGTAGCTATTGTTTTACCATATCCAGTTCGTGAAATTGAATTAATTGCTCAAGATATTCCCATTGAAATTGTTTACGAAGATGATTCATTTGTAATTGTAAATAAACCATCAAATATGGTGGTTCATCCAGGTTATGGAAACTACACCGGAACGTTAGTAAATGCATTGGTATTTCATTTTGATAATTTACCATCTAGAATACATGATTATTTTGGAAGACCTGGTTTAGTTCATCGGTTAGATAAAAATACTACAGGAATAATGGTTATTGCAAAAACTGAATTTGCTCTAACCAATTTAGCAAAACAATTTTACGACAGGACAACTGAAAGAAGATATCATGCTTTGGTTTGGGGAGATGTTGAGGGAGATGGAACGATTACAGGCCATATTGGAAGATCAATAAAAAACAGAAAAGTGATGGATGTTTTTCCAGAAGGAGATTATGGAAAACATGCAGTCACACATTATAAAGTTTTAGAGCGATTTGGATTGGTAACTTTAGTTGAATGTAAATTAGAGACTGGAAGGACACATCAAATTAGGGCTCATTTTAAATCTATTGGACATCCATTATTTAACGATAATGAATATGGAGGTGATAGAATTGTTCGAGGAACTTCTAATTCTAAATATAAAAAGTTTATCGAAAATTGTTTTGAGCTCATTCCAGGTCAAGCATTACATGCAAAAACATTAGGACTAACTCATCCAATTTCCAATCAATTTATGCAATTTGATTCACAATTAGTCATAGGATTTCAAGAAATCTTAAATAAATGGAGAAAATATGTTCAAGAATCAATCTAAAAATTGAACGGTTTTTATACTTGGGCGTTAAGTTTTCAATGTTTTTTTTAAAAATATTATAGGTTAAATTGCTAATTTAGGATTTTGTATTAATTTTTTATTTTGAAATTAGGTTTTTTTTTGTTTTCTTCGCCATTGAATTTTTTTAAATAATGCTAAAATTATGAAATTAATTATTCCCATAGCACTTTTATTAGTTGCTTTTGTATCTGCAAGATGTTCTCAAAAGCAATTGATTGAAGCTGAAAACTCTTATAAGGGGCAACAATATTGTGAAGGCGCTGACAAGTTTAAGGTAGCTTACACAAAATTAGGTTCAAAGGGGGAAAAAGCAAAGTTAATTAAAGGTGAAATGGCTTTTAAGACTGCTGAAAGTTATAGGCTTTCAATGTCATATAAAGATGCAAATGAATGGTATGATAGAGCTATCATGTTAGACTATTATTCAGTTAATCCAGAAGTTTATTTTTACAATGGACAAATGTTTCAGATGATGGGACAATTGGATAAAGCTTTGAAAAATTTCGAAGAATATAAAAAGTTAGCTTCAAATGATTCGAGAGTCGATGCTGCAATTCAGTCATGTAAGTCTTTTGAAGAAATGAAAGCAGACAAATCTAAATATGTTGTTGAAAATCAATCAACACTTAATGCAAAAGAATACGATATGGCTCCTATGTTTGGAGATACTAAAGATTCTAAATTGTATTTTTCATCATCAAGAAATGGAGGAGTTAGCAATGATAAAGATCCAAGAACATGTGAATCATATATGGATCTTTGGTTTGCGTCTATTGATGCTAAAGGTAATTGGGCTGAGCCAAAACTAGTTATTGGTGAAGGTGTTAATACAGAGGATAATGAAGGTACAGTTTGTTTTGACAGTAGAAAGAAAATGATGTTCTTTACAAGGTGTCCTAATGTTAAAAAGAAAAATTTAGGTTGTGACATTTGGATGGCTGAATCTAAAGGTAAGGATGAATGGGGAGAAGTGAAAAAACTTGAATTAAAGGCAAGTGATAGCATCACTGTTGGTCACCCATGTGTTTCTGAAGATGGAAAGTATCTTATTTTTGTGTCAGATATGCCTGGTGGGTTCGGAGGAAAAGATTTATGGTTTACAACTTATGATAAGAAAGCTGATAAATGGTCTGCTCCAGCTAATTTAGGTAAAGAAATCAATACTTCAGGAAATGAATTATTTCCAACATTTGCTAAAAACGGTGATTTAATTTATTCAACTGATGGAATGATTGGTTTAGGAGGTTTAGATTTGTTTAGAGCTAAGAAAATAGGAAATGAATTTAAGTGGGAAAACCCTACAAATTTTGGTTATCCTATCAATTCTGAAACGGATGATTATGCTTTAATTGAATTAACTGACAAAAAAGGTTTTTTTACATCGGATAGAAAAGGTTCAAATGGAACAAAACCAGATATTTATTCATATGATTTGCCACCAAATTTATTTGATCTAAAAGTTGTTGTTTCTGAAATTGCAAATAAGGATCAAAAAATTGAAGGTGTCAATGTTACTATCAAAGGATCAGATAATTCTACTTGGACGGGTAAAACTAATAAAGAAGGTTTTATTGCTTGGGATAAGAAACCTTCAGGTGAAAGATATATATTAGAAAACGTTTCCTACACAATTGCAATTGAAAAAGAAGGTTTTCACCCTGATAAAAAAGGTGCTTCAATTACAACTGTTAACTTAAATGGGAATCAAAATTTTGTTGTTGATATGGCTTTGCTTCCTATCGTTATTAAACCTATTCGTTTACCTGAAGTTAGATATCCTTACGGACAATTTACTTTGTTAGTAGATTCTACAATTAATTCTAAAGATTCATTGAACTTTGTTTATGATTTATTAATGGAGTATCCAGGAATGGTCTTAGAATTGAGTTCTCATACAGATGCTAGAGGTAAAGATGCAGCTAATCAGTTGTTGTCTGAGAATCGTGCAAAAGAATGTGTGAGATATTTGGTGCAAGAAAAAGGAATTGATGCAAATAGGTTGAAGCCATTAGGAAAAGGAGAAAGCACACCGGCTTTATGGAAAGATTCTGAAACTGGAGAAATGATTTCATTAACTGAAACTTATATTAATCAATTTAAAGATAAAGACAAGGTTAAATTTGAAAAACTTCATCAATTGAACAGAAGGACCGAAGCTAAAGTTCTTTCTTTAGATTATATTCCAGGAGCTGTTGCTCCTTCCTCATCAGAAGTTAAGCCTTCAGTGGCACCAAAAAAATAATAAAAAACAAAAAAGACTTTCACTCAGAAAGTCTTTTTTGTTTTAAGGATTTTTCTTAACTTCATAAGAGGACTTTAATAATCACTTATGAAAGAAGAATACTTACACCACCTATGGAAAAATAAACAAATTCCATTTCATCAACTAAAATTAGTATCAGGAGAGGATATTTTAATTTATGATGTAGGTCAATACAACAAATTTGAAAGTGGACCAGATTTTTCAAATGGTAAGATTAAAATTGGAAATGTAACTTGGTTCGGAAACATCGAACTTCATCTAAAATCATCAGATTGGTATCATCATAATCATCAACTAGATAGAGCTTATGATAATGTAATTTTACATGTCGTTTACACTCACGATCAAAATGTTTTTATTAATAATAAAGCGATTCCAACAATTGAATTAAAAGGACTGATTCCAGAGATAGAAGAGGTTTTGAATAAACATGAATTTCCTTGTTCTACTTTTCTAGATGAGCTTGATCCTATTTATTTAGAATCAATGAAAGAGAAAGCAATAATAAAACGTTTGAATAGGCGACTTTTGGATATAAATAAATATGGAGATGAATCAAATCCAAAGCAAGTATTATATTCTTTATTAGCTCAAGCTTTTGGTTGTAAAATAAATGCTCAACCTTTCCAAGAATTAACGAATAGAATTCCAATAAAGTTAATTAAAAAAGAACAGTGTTTTAATGTGAAAACTTTAATTTTAAATGTTTCGGGTATCGGAGAGAGAGAATTATTAGATAAAAACTGGATTCATTTAAAATCAAAATATAAATTAGATACTATGTCTAGGCATGTATGGAAACATAAAGGTCTTCGGCCAAAAAGTTTTCCAGAAATTAGATTGTTACAATTTGCAGAGATTGTTGAAAAGTTTGATTTTGATACATCATTCGTTTATTTGGGTTCAAATGAATTGATAAAAAATATCAGAAGTTTATTGATATTAAGCGATAAATCCATTAAAATATCCAGTGCGATGATTGATTTAATTATTATCAATTGTTTTGTACCGTTCATTTGGTGGTATGGAAATGTTAAAATGAATGAAAATATTCAAGAAAAATCACTAGATTTATTACAATTTTTAAATGCAGAAGAAAATCATATTCTTAAAAAGTGGAAAGCAATAGGTGTTAATTGTATTAATTCATATGATTCTCAATCATTATTAGAAATCTATAATGAATTTTGTACAGCTAAAAAATGTCTTTTTTGCGAGATGGGTAATAAAATAATTTATAAATGAGAACAATTCAAAAAGTACTATTTTATTTCGAAATGAGATCTTATGGAGTATGTGAATGGTGGGCTTTAAAATTAGGTATTCGAACATCCAAAGTTAGAATCGGATTTATATACGCTTCGTTTATTGCTTTAGGTTCACCACTTTTTATTTATTTAGGTATGGCATGGATATTAGAGCACAAACATTATTTCAAACTTAAACCAAAAAAACGTAGTTCAATTTGGGAATTATAATATGTTAAAAAATAATCGATTTTCAAATATTTTTTTCTTTATCTTTTTACTTTTGTTAGTAATTGGTATAGGTACAACAGGCTACATGTTTATCCAAAAATGGAGTTTTGTTGATTCTTTTTACATGACAATTATTACCATTTCAACAGTAGGATTTAGAGAAGTTGGTAATTTAACGATTGCTGGTAAATTGTTTACGGCATTTTTAATTATAACTAGTTTTGGAACATTTGCTTATGCAATCACTTCGATTACAGCATATTTAGTTGGTGGGAAATACCGAAAATATTTAAAAGAATATAAACTCATGAAAGAATTGGAAAAACTGAATGATCATGTAATTATTTGTGGATTTGGGCGTGTTGGCATTCAAGTTGCAAAAGATTTGTGTGCGCACGGAACAAAATTCGTAGTAATTGAAAGCAATGAAGAAGTTATAAAGGATAATGAGGATTTAAAAGGCTATTATTTCATTAAAGGAGATTCTACAGATGATATCAATCTAGAAAAAGCTGGAATCAAAAATGCAAAAGCAATGATTTGTTGTTTACCTAAAGATGCCGACAATCTATATATAGTTCTTTCTGCAAGCGAATTAAATTCTAAATTATTAATTATTTCTAGAGCGACAAGTCAATCTACAAAAAGGAAATTAAAAAGAGCTGGAGCTCATAATGTAATTCTTCCTGATGCAGTTGGTGGTTCACACATGGCGTCTTTGATTTCAAATCCAGATGTTATGGAGTTTTTAGATATTATTAGAGTTCAAGGTTATAATGGAGCCAATATTGAATCAATTGCTTTTAGTGAATTACCTGATCAATTTAAAAATAAAACGATTGGCCAATTAGAAGCAAAACGATTAACAGGAGTAACTATTATTGGTTTTAAAACTCCAGATGGAGAATATGTAATCAATCCTGATTTTGAAATAGAAGTTGTTCCGCATTCAAAACTTTTTGTACTTGGAAATCAAGAACAAATTGAAAAATTAAATAAATTATTTGATCTAGAACATTAAATATGAGATTACTAATAACAGGGTCTAACGGTCTACTTGGACAGAAACTAGTAAAATTATGCATTCAAAATAAGGTTCAATTTGTTGCGACATCTAAAGGTAAAAACCGAAATCCTGATTGCCCAGCAATAAATTATTTTGAATTGGATATTACGAATCCAATCGAAATAAGTCATTTATTTGAGAATTATTATCCAACACACGTTATCCACACAGCAGCAATAACAAATGTTGATTATTGTGAAGATCATATTAAAGAATGTGAAGATGTAAATGTTAACGCAACATCAAATTTATTTGAAGCATCAAAAAGATATAAAGCACATTTTCAATTATTATCTACAGATTTTGTTTTTGATGGTGAAAAAGGAAATTATCAAGAAAATGATCTTGTTAATCCATTAAGCATTTATGCGAAATCTAAAGTGGCTGGAGAGAATCTACTTCTGAATGATCAAAATAAAAATTGGTCAATCGTAAGAACTATAATTGTTTACGGTGAAGGTCATAATTTATCACGTTCAAATTTAATTTTATGGTCAATTGATGCTTTGAAAAAAGGAAATGAAATTAAAGTAGTTGATGATCAATTTCGAGCTCCAACTTGGGCTGATGATTTAGCTTGGGGATGTTTAGAAATAGTGTTGAGAGATAAAAATGGAATTTTTCATATTTCAGGACCTGAGACTTTTTCTATTTTAGACATAGTAAACAAAGTTGCAGATTTTTTCGGTTTAGAAAAAAAATGTATTGTTCCAATAAAATCTGATACGTTAAATCAAGCTGCAAAAAGACCTCCTAAAACAGGTTTTAATTTAGATAAATCTAGAATAGAATTGAATTATAATCCATTGAAACTCGAAGAAACACTCGAATTATTGAATATTAAACTATAGATATTTAGTTTAATATTATATCTTTACCTTATAAATTATAAAATTTAAGTAATGGCAGGAAGTCCTTGGCGTAAAAAACCAATTAGTTTATTTGAAGCAGAAATGAAGAAAAGTGATTTGAACCGTGTTTTAGGACGTTGGGGTTTGACATCATTAGGAATTGGTGCAATCATTGGAGGTGGAATTTTCACTCTAACTGGAGTTGCTGCTCATAACAATGCAGGTCCTGCATTAGCGCTTTCGTTTGTAATAGCTGGTCTAGGATGTATGTTTGCAGCATTGTGTTATGCAGAATTTTCCTCCGTTCTACCAGTTGAAGGTTCAGCATATGCATATTCTTACGGCACAATGGGTGAAATTTTCGCTTGGATTATTGGATGGAATTTGATTCTTGAATATATGATGGGTGCAACAACAGTAGCTGTTGCATGGAGTGGGTATTTTGAAAAATTACTCCATCAATTAGGCATTGATCCCCCTATGTGGTTAATGAATGATCCTGTAACAGCAGCAACAAAATATGCTGCTGAAGGCCAAACAGCTCCATCAATATGTTTTAATTTACCTGCATTTCTTATTACTTGGTTAGTAACATCCATTCTAGTTAGAGGTATTAAAGAAGCTGCCAAAACAAACAATATTATTGTGATTCTTAAAATTGCTGTTGTATTATTTGTTATAATTGTTGGATTCTTCTTTATTGATACAAATAATTATCATCCTTTTATTCCAGCAAAAGTTATTGATCCTGATGGAACTTCTCATTTTGGTTGGAGTGGCGTAATGACAGCTGCGTCGATTGTGTTTTTTGCTTATATTGGTTTCGATGCTGTTTCAACTCAAGCAGGTGAAGCAATAAATCCTAAGAAAGATGTGCCTTTTGCTATTATGATGTCCTTAGTAATATGTACAGTTTTATACATTCTGGTTTCACTCGTATTAACAGGAATGGTAAGATATGATAAATTAGATATTAAAGCTCCAGTTGCTTCAGCTTTTGAAGGTGTAAACATGCCTTGGGCAACAATATTGATTACCATTGCAGCTGTTGCTGGTTTGATTTCGGTTATGTTAGTAATGATGTTAGGTCAAACTCGAGTTTTCTTAGGAATGGCAAAAGATGGTTTATTGCCAAGTATGTTCGGTGAGATACATAAGAAATTCAAGACACCTTTTAAAAGTACTTTATTAGTTGGACTTATTATTTCAATTGTAGCCTCTCTTACACCGATTGATAAGGTGTCTGAAATGTGCTCAATGGGAACGTTATTAGCTTTTGCTATGATTGCTCTTGCTGTTTGGGTATTAAGAATCAAACAGCCACATTTAGAAAGGCCATTTAAAGTTCCGTTTTTACCAGTAATTGCCATTTTAGGAGTTAGTTTCAATGTTTTCTTAATGTGTTTTGTTCGAAAAGAAACTTGGATCGCCTTTTTAATTTGGTCAAGTATCGGAGTAGTTGTTTACTTTTTGTACTCTAAACGAAACAGTAAATTAAATGATTGGGAAAGAGAACAAGAAGAATTGGCTCAAAAAAATACTTTAAACGACTAAAGAAAAATTGAAAATGCCGTCATATTTTTATGGCGGCATTTTTTTATTTAATCAATCCTCATGTCTGAAACAAAAGAATTAAATAGAACCTTAGGATTATTGGATGCAACAAGTATTGTTGCAGGTTCTATGATTGGTTCGGGAATTTTTATAGTAACTGCTTCAATGGTTCGCGATATTGGATCTGCTGGTTGGTTATTATTTCTTTGGCTACTTACAGGATTAATTACTGTTTTCGCTGCGTTAAGTTATGGTGAATTAGCAGGTATGATGCCAAAAGCAGGTGGGCAGTATGTCTATATTCAAAGAGCTTATGGAAGGATGATTTCATTTCTATACGGTTGGACTGTTTTCACAGTTATCCAAACAGGTGTTATTGCTGCTGTAGCTGTAGCTTTTGCTAAATATTCTTCGGTGTTTTTTCCTGAACTAAATTATGTTGTTACATCTTTTGGTGGAATTGAAATTACCTTGCAACAAGTATTAGCAGTTTTAAGCATTATCTTTTTAACTTACATTAATACAAGGGGTGTTCAAAATGGAAAAATAATTCAATTGATTTTTACCTCTGCGAAATTGTTTGCTTTGTTTGCGCTTATTGTGTTAGGTTTAGCCTTCGCATTCAAAACGGATACTTTTTCTTCAAATATGACTGATATGTGGAATGCAGGTCAGACGAAGATTTTAAAAAATGGGGATTCAATTTTTGTTCCACTTTCAGGTTTCGCTTTATTAGGTGTTTTAGGCTCAACGATTATCAATTCTTTGTTTTCATCTGACGCTTGGAATAATGTGACATTTATCGCTGGTGAAATCAAAGATCCAAAGAAAAATATCCCTAGAAGTTTGTTTTTAGGGACATTAATAGTAACGATAATTTACATTTTAGCAAATCTAGCATATCTTTCACTTTTACCTATGAAAGGTGATGTTCATGGAACAACTGCCATTTCTCAAGGAATCATGTTTGCGGATCAAGATCGAGTAGGAGCCTCTGCTGCTTCAGTAATCTTTGGAAATATAGGTGTAAGCATTATGGCGATATTGATCATGATTTCTACTTTTGGTTGTAATAATGGACTGATACTTTCAGGATCAAGATTATTTTACGCCATGTCTAAAGATGGTTTATTTTTCAAAAAAGCAAATTCGTTAAATAAAAACAATGTTCCTTCCACAGCTTTATGGTTTCAATGTTTATGGGCTTGTTTGTTGTGTTTTTCAGGTCAATACGGAGATCTTATTAAATACTCAACTTTTGCATCTTTACTCTTTTATATTCTAACAATAGCTGGAATATTCGTTTTGAGAAAGAAAGAACCAGATTTAGAAAGACCTTACAAAGCATTTGGTTATCCATATATTCCGGCATTATATATAATACTTACATTTTCAATATGCATTGATTTGCTTATTTATGATACAAAAAGCGTTGGAATGGGATTGTTAATTGTATTAATTGGGATTCCTGTTTATTATTTAACGAATAAGAATTCTGATAAAATAGTGAATGAAATTAATGAGTAATGAAAAGAAGTTCTTTTTTCAATGTTTCAAGAAATAATAAGAAAGGGATAATTTTACTTTCATTAATTACTTTAGTGATCATTTTTACTCCTAGAATCCTAAGTTTATTAAATTTTAATTCTGATTTCGATGCTGAATCTTTTCCAGTAGAAAATTGGAATACAAAGTCATTTGAAAGAAAAACTGAATTCACGTCCTATAAATCAAAAAAGTCATACAATAGTAGATATAGTATACCAACTCAAAAATTTGATCCAAATCAATACTCTCAATCTGATTGGATGAAATTAGGTTTATCAATAAAACAAGCAAATGTAGTTTTGAAATTTACTAAAAGAGGAATATACTCTAATGAAGATTTAAAAAAGATATTTGTTATTCCAGATGATTTATTTGAATTAATTAAAGATTCTACCTTTTATCCTGATAAACTTCAGAAAGATTTTACTGCTAAATTCGAAAAAATAGAAGTGAAAAAAGAATTGCTTGAAATTAATTCAGCAACTGAAGAGCAATTAATAGAAATTAAAGGGATTGGAAATTTTTTCGCTAAACAAATCATTAAAAAGAGAGAAGAGTTAGGTGGATTTTACAATAAATCACAATTGATGGAAGTTTGGAAAATGGACGAAGAGAAATTTGGAAACATTGAATCAAGTATTTATATTGATTCTAAATTAATTAGAAAAATATCCATTAATGACGCATCAATTGATGAGTTGAAAAAGCATCCTTATATAAGATGGAACATTGCAAATTCGATTGTAAAGATGCGTGAACAAAAAAATGGATTTCATTCAATTGAAGAATTAAAAGAATCGGTTATAATTACTGAAGAAAAGTTTCAAAAAATAAAACCTTATATATCTTTGTAATATGAATATAGAAGATAAAATTAAAAATGTAATAAGAGATGTGCCTAATTTTCCGAAAGAAGGAATTATTTTCAAAGATATTACGCCAATAATGATGGATGCTCAATTGTCAAATGAAATTTTAGATCATTTGGTTGAGTTATACAAAAATGAATCAATTGATGTCATAGCTGGAATTGAAAGTAGAGGGTTTTTATTTGGATATCCATTAGCAATGAGATTAGGCATTCCATTTATTTTGATTCGTAAAAAAGGAAAATTGCCTTACGAAAAAATCAGTCATAGTTATGATCTTGAATATGGAAGCGCAACTATTGAAATGCATACGGATGCTATTCAAGCAGGACAAAGAGTTCTAATCCATGATGATTTATTAGCTACAGGTGGCTCAGCAGAAGCAGCAGCAATTCTGGTAGAAAAAACTGGAGGTAAAGTAGCTTCGTTCAATTTTTTAGTTTCATTGGATTTTTTAAATGGAGAAGAAAAATTGAATCGTTTTTCAGACAAAATTACTAATTTAGTGCGCTATTAATTAGAGAATAATAATAAATACCCCAAAATTTAAAGAATATGAACTTCGATCAAAACGAAAATCAAAAAATGATTGCGCAAATGGTGCGTGATTTTGCTGAAAAAGAAATCCGTCCACATTTTATGGAATGGGATGAAACACAAGAATTTCCAGTACATGTTTTCAAAAAATTAGGAGAACTTGGTTTAATGGGTGTTTTTATCCCTGAAGAATATGGTGGTTCTGGTTTCGGATACCATGAGTACATTACTGTAGTTTCAGAAATTGCAAAAGTTTGTGGTTCTATAGGACTTTCTGTTGCTGCTCATAATTCATTATGTACAGGACATATTTATTACCATGCAAACGAGGCTCAAAAGAAAAAATATTTACCAAAATTAGCTACAGCAGAATGGATAGGTGCTTGGGGCTTAACTGAAACAGGAACAGGATCAGATGCAGGTGGAATGAATACAACAGCTGTAAAAGATGGAGATTTCTGGGTTTTAAATGGTGCGAAAAATTTTATTACTCATGGAAAATCAGGAGATGTAGCTGTAGTGATTGCAAGAACAGGTGAGAAAGGGGATTCAAGAGGAATGTCTGCTTTTATCGTTGAAAAAGGTACTCCAGGTTTTTCTGCAGGTAAGAAAGAAAATAAATTAGGAATGCGTGCTTCAGAAACATGCGAGTTGATTTTTGATAACTGTAGAATACCAGCTGAAAACTTAATTGGAATTGAAGGTGAAGGATTCATTCAAGCAATGAAAATTTTAGATGGAGGAAGAATTTCAATTGGAGCATTAGCACTTGGTATTGCTAAAGGTGCATACGAAGCAGCACTAAAATATGCGAAAGAAAGAGAACAATTCGGACAACCAATTGCAAATTTCCAAGCAATCAGTTTCAAATTAGCTGACATGAATACTAAAATAGAAGCTGCTGAATTGTTATTACACCAATCTGCATTCTTGAAAAACGAAGGTAGAAAATTAACAAGAGAATCTGCTATAGCAAAATTATATGCTTCAGAAATTGCCTGTGAAGTTGCAAATGAAGCTGTTCAAATCTTTGGAGGTTATGGATACACAAAAGACTTTCCGGTAGAGAAATTCTACAGAGACGCTAAACTTTGTACAATTGGAGAAGGTACTTCAGAAATACAAAAATTAGTTATTTCAAGAGAAATATTAAAATAAGTTTGTTAGTAAATATTTTATTTATAAATTTGTATTCCAATTTGAAAATTAATTAAAAAAAGATATGTTAATAATCCCGGTAAAAGAAGGCGAAAACATCGAAAGAGCGCTTAAAAAATTTAAAAAGAAATTTGATAAAACTAAAGCGATGAAACAATTAAGAAGTCGTAAAGAATTTACAAAACCTTCTGTAATTAACCGCCAAGGTAGAATTCGTGCTGCTTACCGCGAGAGAATGCAATCAATTGAAGCATAAGGAAACATTTCTTATTAAAATACGTAAAGGAGTCATATTATGACTCCTTTTTTTTTGATTGATAATTTTATAAATTATTTGGAAACTGAAAAACGGTTTTCGGATCATACAATTATTGCCTATAAAAAAGATATCGAACAATTTTTATCTTTTTCTGAAATAAAATCGGCTAAAGAAATAGAAGAGATTAAATCTTCATTGATTCGATCATGGATGGTTGATTTATATGATCTAAAGATTACAAAAAAATCTATCAATCGGAAATTATCATCGTTGCGTACTTTTTTTAAATGGTTAGTTAGAGAAGAATTAATCAGTTCTAATCCGATGAGTAAGCTTCAGGGTGTAAAATCTGAAAAGCGTCTCCCTAGTTTTGCAAAGCCATCTGAAATGTCAATAGAGAAGCTAGATGATTTATTTAGTGATAACTTTGAAGGTATTCGAAATAAGTTGATGGTAGAAATGTTTTATCAAACGGGCATACGTTTAAGCGAATTGATTGATTTAAAAACGATAAATGTTAATTCGGAATCAATAAAAGTTTTAGGTAAAAGGAATAAAGAACGTATTATTCCTATTTCAAAAAAAATATTTTCGTTGATTTCGGAATACAAAACACTTAAAAACAAAACAGTTAGTGAAGATGAATATTTTTTTGTATTAAAAAATGGTAAGAAATTGTATTCAAAGCTTGTTTATAGAATAATTAATATTTATCTTGGCTATGTAACGAATTTAGATAAGTGTAGTCCACATGTGTTACGCCACACCTTTGCAACGCATATGTTAAACAATGGCGCGGGGCTTGAAACATTGAAAGACTTATTAGGTCATGCTAATTTATCAGCTACACAGGTTTACACTCATAACTCGTTTACACAGTTAACAAATATTTATTCACAAGCTCACCCTCGGGGGCATAAAAAAAAATAGTCATGGATATCCAAGTGCATTCTGTACATTTTACAGCCGACAAAAAGTTAATTGAATTTATAAACGAAAAAGTTGGGAAATTAGAATTATTTTACGACAACATTATTGCTAGTGAAGTGTTTTTGAGATTGGATAAAGATCAAGAAGGTGAGAATAAAGTTGCAGAGGTTAAAATTTTAATACCAGGTAAAGAGTTGTTTGCTAAAAAACAATGTAAAAGTTTTGAAGAGGCAGCTGATTTAGCAGTTGAAGCTTTGAGAAAACAAGTAAATAAACATAAAGAGAAAAATTAATTAAATTTTTTATCAACAATAAATTATTGATTTATAATATTTTATTAAAATGAGCAGGTAAAATCGCTCATTTTTTTTGAAAAATATTTTCAAAAAGTATTGTAGATTCAAAAATAGTACATACATTTGCACACCCAATAAGGGTAACACTTTTATAAGTTCTTTAAAATACTGATAACATTAATATAAGCGCCGATGTAGCTCAGCTGGCTAGAGCAGCTGATTTGTAATCAGCAGGTCGGGGGTTCGAGTCCCTCCATCGGCTCAATATACATGAGGGGGTGTCGCATAGTGGCTATTGCAGCAGACTGTAAATCTGTCACCGTGAGGTATCGTTGGTTCGAGTCCATCCACCCCCACATTATATTAATGGAATTAAATAAGCGGGAGTAGCTCAGTTGGTAGAGCGTCAGCCTTCCAAGCTGAGGGTCGCGAGTTCGAATCTCGTCTCCCGCTCTTATTATTTTAAAGATTATGTAAGCCGGTGTAGCTCAGGGGTAGAGTGCTTCCTTGGTAAGGAAGAGGTCACGAGTTCAATTCTCGTCATTGGCTCTACAGAAAGAATAAGTAGGGATTTCATCCATTTCGGGTGGGATTTTTTATATTCTAAAGATTGGTTTATTAACTAAGTAACAAATATAACAATGGCTAAGGAAAATTATAATCGTTCCAAACCGCACGTTAACATCGGTACAATTGGTCACGTTGACCACGGTAAAACAACTTTAACAGCGGCTATTTCAAGCGTACTTGCTTCTAAAGGATTAGCTGCAGTTCGTGATTTCTCGTCAATTGATAATGCACCGGAAGAAAAAGAGCGTGGTATTACAATTAACACATCTCACGTTGAGTATGAAACTCTTAACCGTCACTACGCACACGTTGACTGTCCAGGTCACGCGGATTACGTAAAAAACATGGTTACAGGTGCTGCTCAAATGGATGGAGCAATTTTAGTAGTTGCTGCTACAGATGGACCAATGCCACAAACTCGTGAGCACATCTTATTAGGACGTCAAGTTGGTGTTCCAAGATTAGTTGTATTCATGAATAAAGTGGATATGGTTGATGATGCAGAGTTATTAGAATTAGTTGAAATGGAAGTTAGAGAATTACTTTCTTTCTACAGCTATGATGGTGA
>CALPRR020000008.1 GCA_943326025.2 Candidatus Kuenenia stuttgartensis
CAGGTACAGGAAAGATTAACGAATCAAATTGCAAATGAATTAGCTGAAATATTAGGTACAAATGATGTAGCTGTAATAATTGATGCAAAACATTTATGTGTTTCATCAAGAGGTATAAAAGATGAAACATCTTCTACAATTACAGCATATTATGGTGGTATATTTAATACAACTGAAAAAATCAATGAATTACAGAATTATTTAAAACTTTCATTTTAAATTTTACAGAGATGAAAACAATTGTAGTTGTAGGAGGAAGTAAAGGCATTGGATTAGCTATCGTTAAAGAATTTGTAGCCAATTCAAATGTTATTAGTTTGAGTAGAACTAAATCTGACTTTGAGCATCCTCATTTAACTCAAATTGAGGTTGATGTTTTGAATGATGAACTTCCGTCATTTGAATCTGTGGATCAATTGGTTTATTGTTTAGGTTCTATTAATTTGAAACCTTTTAATAGATTGAAACCTTCAGATTTTCAAAATGATTTTGAAATTAATGTACTTGGTGCAGTGAAGGCTATTCAACATTTTTCACCCCAACTTAAACAAGGTATTAATCCAAGTATTTTGCTTTTCAGTAGTGTAGCAGCTAAAATGGGAATGCCATTCCATGCAAGTATTTCAATTGCTAAAGCAGGTGTAGAAGGCTTAGTTAAATCTTTAGGGGCTGAATTTGCACCAACTATTCGAATTAATGCTATAGCACCGACTGTTACAGATACAACTCTAGCTTCTCATTTACTTCGAAACGAAACTGCAGTAGAGAATATGATTCAACGTCACCCATTAAAAAAATTCTTAAATACAAAAGAAGTTGCAGAAATGGCAGCAGTTTTATTGTCTGATAAAGCAGCTTCAATTTCAGGACAGATTATCGAAATGGATTGTGGATTAGTTACATTTAAACTATAAAGAAATGAAAGAGTTTTACTCAAAAGGAAGTGTTTACCGTTTACATACAAAACAAGTTTTACCAATTTCTAAATCGGAAGCTTGGGATTTTTTATCAGATCCGTCAAATTTAAAATTGATAACACCTGATTATATGGGGTTTAATATTCTTTCTGGTGCTGATAGAAAAATGTTTGCAGGTCAAATAATACAATATATAGTAACTCCTGTTCTTGGAATAAAAACGAATTGGGTAACAGAAATTACGCATGTAATTGATCAAGAATATTTTGTAGATGAACAAAGATTTGGACCTTATGCATTATGGCATCATAAACATTTTTTGAAAGAAGTTGATGGCGGAGTAGAGATGGAAGATATAGTAGATTATAAAATACCATTTGGTTTTTTAGGAAGATTAGTTCATCCTTTTTTAGTAAAACCTAAGCTTAACGAGATATTTGAGTATAGAGAGAAAAAGTTGTTTGAACTTTTTGGACAAAAATAATTTTATTTTGTTTAATAAAATAGAGTTTTTTGTTAAACAAATTGTATCTTTGAGTATGTATTATTCTAATTACAAATGAAACTATGAAAAACATATACGATAATTTATCTTTTAAGATAGCAAAACAAACGACAAACGATTATAGTACGTCGTTCTCTTTAGGTATTCGGTTTTTAGGATCAGAGATAAGAAACTCTATTTATGGTATATACGGATTTGTTCGATTAGCAGATGAAATTGTAGATTCATTTCATGGTTATGAACAAAGTGAAATGTTAGATGCTTTAACTATTGATACCTATAAAGCAATAGATCAAAAAATCAGTACAAATCCAATTTTACATGCATTTCAACAAGTAGTAAATAAATATACTATTCCAAGAGAATTAATCGAGCAGTTTTTACATTCTATGAAAATGGATTTAGAACCTCAATCATATAGTCAAGATAAATACGAGGAATATATACTTGGAAGTGCTGAAGTTGTTGGTTTGATGTGTTTGAAAGTTTTCTTGAATGGAGATGAAAATCATTATTTAGAATTGAAGCCTTATGCAATGAAATTAGGAAGTGCATTTCAAAAAATCAATTTTTTAAGAGATTTAAAAGATGATTATCATTCATTGGGTAGAACTTATTTTCCAAATATTGATATGGATAATTTTAGTAAGCAAACCAAAAAAGAAATTGAGAAAGATATTGAAATTGATTTTGCATTGGGATTTGAAGGAATTAAAAAATTACCATATAATACGCGATTCGGAGTATATATAGCTTATGTCTATTACTTTGGACTATTGAAAAAAATTAAAAAATTAGAACCACAGGTTTTATTAAACGGTCGAGTAAGAATTCCGAATGCAAAAAAATACGGTTTGTTTTTTCAAGGATATTTAAGACATTCTTTTAATTTTTTATAGATGAGAACCAAAAAATTAAATAATATTTTGGCAATAACATTTTTGTTTTTCTTACTTGTGGGATTAATAGGAATGTTTACATTATATGAAAACACATTTAAAGAATTGTCTTTTTTTAATTTAGTTTTAACATTATTACTTGTTTTATTATCATTAAAATCAGATATAAATCATTTTATTAAGCCATTTATAATTGTATTTCTCATTGGTTTTTTAGCTGAACAAATAGGTGTTCATACTGGTTTCATTTTTGGTAATTACACTTACGGTAATAGTTTAGGCTTTAGAGTTTATCAAGTACCATTAATTATTGGGGTAAATTGGGCTATTTTAAGTTTTGGTGCTTGGCATTTATCAGAGTATTTTAGTTCAAACAAGAGTTATCGTCTACTAATTGGTAGTTTATTTTTAGTGGTCTTTGATATAGTTATGGAACCAACTGCAATTGCATTTAATTATTGGAACTGGAACAAGGGTGAAATTCCATTATATAATTATATTTCTTGGTTCGCAATTGGATTTTTAGAGATGTTTATTTATTCTAAATTTCCTGTAAAATCAAGTGGAATATCTAAAATTGTCTTCATATCACAATTTATATTTTTTATCATTTTAAGTTTAAAATTCATATGAACATAATCGTTTTTATACTCACATTTATCGGTATGGAATTCGTTGCTTGGTTAGCGCATAAATATTTCATGCACGGATTAGGTTGGTTTTTACATGAAGATCATCATATTCCTCATAAAAAGAAAACAGAAAAGAATGATATGTTCTTTTTGATATTTGCAATTCCAAGTTGGTTATGTATCATGTTGGGGATGATTTATCATAATGGAATTAGTGTAAGTATTGGCTTGGGAATACTGTTTTATGGGTTATGTTATGTTTTTATTCATGATGTTTTTATCCATCAACGCATTAAATGGTTTAGGAAAGCTGAACACCCTTACTTCAAAGCGATTCGATTTGCTCATAAAATTCATCATAAACATTTAGGCAAAGAAGATGGAGAATGTTTTGGAATGTTGTTCGTTCCAAGAAAATACTATATAAAAGCAAAACAAGAAAACGCTGCGAAATGAGTCTTTATTTATGGTTAAATATTGCAACTTTTGGTACAATCTTTTTGTCATTTGACAAGAAAGTTGCTTTCTATAAGTATTTTAAATCTTTGGCTATTGCAATGTTTTTAACAGCAATTGTATTTATTCCTTGGGATAGTTTATTTACTTACAAGGGTGTATGGGGTTTTAATGATTTTTACATTTTAGGACCTCGTTTATTTAAACTACCACTTGAAGAATGGTTGTTTTTTATTACAGTTCCTTTTTCATGTACATTTATACATTATGTATTGAAAGCATATTTTAAAAATCCTTTTTCAACTCGATTTACCTCAATATTTTGGTTGATTTTTTCAATATTAATTGTATTAGTCGGTGTTTTATATAGTGATCAATATTACACTTTTTCATCATTTTTAATAGCAGGAGTTGCTGTTTTTGTCATTAACCTTTACAATCCAAAGTTTATGACAGATTTTATGTTGACTTATCTTATTGCTTTAATTCCATTTTTAATAGTAAATAGTATTCTAACTGGAAGTTTCACTGAAGAACCTGTCGTTTGGTATAACGATACTCATAATTTTGGCATTAGATTAGGTACAATTCCTATAGAGGATACTGTTTATAACCTATTGTTACTATTATTAAGTACATTTTTTACACACTATTTTTACACCCGAAAAAAAAAATTGATATGAGAAATTATTCTATTAAAGAACTTGAGAATTACTCAGGAATAAAAGCACATACAATTCGTATTTGGGAACAACGCTATAATTTGTTAAATCCAAGTAGAACTGATACCGGTTATCGTTATTACAATGATGATGATTTAAAAAAATTATTATCAATCTCAGTTTTGCAAAAGGCAGGAGTTAAAATTTCTAAAGTAGCGAATTTGTCTAAAGAAGAAATCAACGTTAAACTAAAAACAATTGAATCTCAAATTCAAGTAGATGATTCGAAGATAGAATTATCGATTACAAATTTGTTGACAGCTGGTTTAGAATTTGATCAAAGAAAAATTTCAGAGGAGTATGAAATAATAAAGAAATCATTTTCAACATTTGATTTCATGGTGAAAATCATTTATCCACTTTTAGAACGAATTGGGCTAATGTGGGAAAAAGATGATATGACTCCAATTCAAGAGCATTTTATCTCCAATTTTATTCGTCAAAAATTAATTGTTGAGATAGATTTATTGCCTGTTTCAGAAAAGGAAAATTACGATTTTGTTTTAGTTTTACCTGAAACTGAAACACATGAAATTGGTTTGTTGTTTACTGATTATATGTTGAGATCAGAAGGATACAAAACTTTGTATTTAGGTCAGTTAGTTCCTGTAAATAACATCATCGGTCTGTTAAATGAACATCCAATTCCAAAAGTTATTGCATTTATGTTAATGTATCCAGGGACAGAGAAATTTAAAAAAATGGTATATCAATTAGCAAATAATTGTTCTAAATCACAGTTTTATTGGTCTGGTTCTAGTTATTTGTTTAGTAAAATTGATTTGCCTGCAAATTTTACATCTATATCAAGTATTGAAGAATTTAGAAGAATTATTTTGAATAAATAACGATAAGATGGTGAGTAAAAAGATTGCAGTTATAGGTGGAGGTTTTTCGGGCCTTGCAGCTGCTACATATTTAGCTAATGCTGGTTTTAAAGTTACATTATTTGAAAAAAACCCTACAGTAGGTGGAAGAAATCGTAAATTTTCAGAGGAAGGTTTTACATTTGAAATGGGCCCAAGTTGGTATTGGATGCCAGAAGTTTTTGATGGTTATTTTTCTGATTTTCAAAGAAAAAGAGAAGACTTTTATTCATTAACAAAACTTAATCCGTCTTTTTCAATTGTTTTTAAAGATAAGTTTAAGCTTGATATTCCCTCTGAAGAAAAAGAGTTGATAGAGTTATTTGAATCTATTGAAAAAGGAGCCGGAAAGAAGTTGGTTGAATTCATGGAGGATGCGAAGTATAAGTATGATACTAGCATGGATAAATTAATTTATAAGCCAGGTAAAACTTTACTTGAATTTATCGAACCAGAAGTTATTAGAGGTATTTTTAAATTGAATTTGTTTTCAAATTTCAAAAAATTTGTGAGGAAGTATTTCAAAGATCATAAATTAACTGCTTTGATGGATTTCCCTGTTTTGTTTTTGGGTTCAGCTCCAGAAAACACTCCTGCATTATATAGTCTAATGAACTATGCAGGATTAATGTTGGGAACATGGTATCCAAAAAATGGGATGTATCAAATTATTCAATCAATGGAGGAATTGGCTTTAGATTTAGGAGTTGAAATAATAACTAATGCTGATGTTGATTCTATTAATGTTGAAGGTAATAAGGCAACAGAATTAATAGTGAATGGTAATGTACATCAATTTGATGCATTGGTTGCTGCTGGAGATTATAAACACATGGAAACTCTTTTACCTAAAGAAGTTAGAAATTATAACGATAAATACTGGAATTCAAGGACATTAGCGCCATCATCATTGATTTTCTTTTTAGGAGTAAACAAGGAAATTCCTTCTTTAGACCATCACACATTGTTTTTTGATGAAAGTTTAGAAGATCATTCAAGTGAAATTTATTCCAATCCAGCATGGCCTGAAAAGCCATTGTTTTATGTTTGTAATCCTTCAAAAACTGATAAGAATATTGCACCAGAAGGCAATGAGAATTTATTTGTATTAATCCCTATTGCACCTGGTTTAGAGGATACAGAAGAAATACGTGAACATTATTTTAAAATAATACTTGAGCGTTTAGAAAAGCAAATTGATATTAAAATTAGCGAAAATATTATATATAAAAAATCCTACTGTTTAAATGATTTTGTTTCTGATTATCACAGCTTTAAAGGGAATGCTTATGGTTTAGCTAATACATTAAAACAAACTGCTATTTTAAAGCCAAAGTTGAATAATAAGAAACTTAAAAATATGGTTTATGCCGGTCAATTAACAGTTCCTGGTCCAGGTATGCCACCTGCTTTAATAAGTGGAAAGTTAGCAGCAGATGAACTAATAAAATATTTTAACAAATGAAAAAACTCGTTTACTTTTTACTAATTTTAATTTTAAATACATCATTTATAGCTTCAAATGAAGGAGAATTGATTATTGAAGTTACAGGATTAGATATGAGCAAAAAAGGAAATTTAAGAATAGGTGTTTTTAAAAAAAACGGATTTCCTGAAGCTAGTAAAGTACATTTAGGTAAAATTATACCTGTAACAAGTTCATATATGAAAGTTACTATTTCTAAACTTGAAGTAGGAACTTATGGTATAGCTGTCCTTCAAGATCAAGATAAGAATGGAATAATGACTACGAATTTTGTTGGTTATCCAATTGAGCCTTATGGCTTTTCGAATAATAAATACGGAAAATTTGGTCCACCAGATTTTAGTGCAGTTGCATTTACATTAAAATCTGGACAGTCTTTATATTTAAAAATTAATTTGGAGTAAATCAAATTGATCAATAACAAATGTTTCATAAAAAAACGAACATTAATTACTTTATAATTAGTTTTGTTGTAATCAGTAATTGAAAAAAAATGAAAAACACTCAGACGTATATTCAAGATAATAAGGATAAATTCTTAAATGAATTAGTTGATTTATTGAAAATCCCTTCTGTTTCTGCAGATTTAGCATTCAAAAAGGATGTTCGTAAAACTGCTGAAGAAATTGCTAAATTCATGAAAGAAGCAGGAGCTGATAACATTGAAATTTGTGAAACAGCAGGACATCCAATTGTTTACAGTGAGAAAATAATTGATTCATCTTTGCCAACAATTTTGGTTTATGGTCATTACGATGTTCAACCTGCAGATCCAATTGAATTATGGACTAGTCCAGCATTTGAACCAGTTATCAAAAAAACTGAAATTCATCCTGAAGGTGCTATTTTTGCTAGAGGTGCTTGTGATGATAAAGGTCAAATGTTTATGCATTTGAAAGCGTTTGAAGCGATGATGAAAGCTGATGAACTTCCTTGTAATGTAAAGTTTATGATTGAGGGAGAAGAAGAAATCGGAAGTGAAAACTTAGGAACTTTTTGTAAAGCAAATCATGAACGTTTAGCTGCAGATATTATTTTGGTTTCTGATACAGGAATGATCAATAATGAAACTCCTTCAATTACAACTGGATTAAGAGGGTTAAGTTATTTAGAAGTTGAAGTTACTGGTCCAAACAGGGATTTACATTCAGGATTATATGGTGGATGTGTTGCTAATCCAATAAATGTTTTAGCTAAAATGATTGCATCGATGCATGACGAAAATAATCATATCACTATTCCAGGTTTTTATGATAAAGTTCAAGAGTTAACAGATGCGGAAAGAGCTGAAATGGCAAAAGCACCATTTAGCTTAGATGCTTATAAAAAAGCATTAGATTTAACAGATATTCATGGTGAAGTTGGCTATTCAACAATTGAAAGAGGTTCGATTCGTCCAACTTTGGATGTGAATGGAATTTGGGGTGGCTATATTGGAGAAGGTGCTAAAACGGTGATTCCTTCCAAAGCATATGCTAAAATTTCTATGCGTTTAGTTCCAAATCAAGTTCCTAATGAAATTACTGAATTGTTTATAAATTATTTCAATTCAATTGCTCCAGAAGGAGTAAAAGTGAAAGTTACTCCTCATCATGGTGGAGATGCTGCTGTTACACCAATCGATTCAATTGGTTATGCAGCTGCTAGTAAGGCATGCGAAACAACATTTGGTAAAAAAGCAATTCCAGTAAGAAGTGGAGGAAGTATTCCAATTGTTTCAATGTTTGAAAAAGAATTAGGCTTAAAAACGGTTCTTTTAGGGTTTGGTTTAGACAGTGATGCAATTCACTCACCGAATGAACATTTTGGTTTATTCAATTACTACAAAGGAATTGAGACTATCCCATATTTTTATAAATATTTTACTGAGATGTCTCAGAATTAACATTCTAATCGTATTATAACTGGAAGGAGAAAGATTAAAAGCTTTCTCCTTTTTTTATGACTTCCTCCTTTGAAGAGCTTGTCTCGATTTTGTCGGGAAGGATGACAAACGTGAACCTAATATTGTATCGCCACGCTTTGGGATTAGAGTTATTATTGTCACCTCCCTTAATCTCCTTTTGCTAACGCTTAGTCTTCTCAAATATATTTGCTCTCCTCAAGGAGGGAAAGTTTCATTTAAATAAAAATCAATTTATCAATCAACTATTCAAAAAAATCAGCACTTTTGTTTTAAATTAATAGATTAATGAGAACATTTCAAAAACTAGTTTACTTTCTTGCGGTAATTTTCTTAGTATCATCTTGTTTTGATTACGATGACATTGATTTCAAGGGTATTGATAATTTTAAAATGGAAAAATTTGAAGGCCAAAAAATTAGTTTTTCAATGGATGTAATATTGGAAAATCCAAATTCATTTTCGGTAAGGATTAAGCCTTCAGTCGTTGATGTCTATTTGGACGATAATTTAATTGGAAAAACATATTTAGATCAAAAAGTTAAAATTATTAAACGAAAAGAAAATTCGTATTTCGTTCCCCTTCATGTAGAGTTAGAAGATGGTTTATTAATGAAGTTGATGAAATTATCTTTAAAACGTAAAGTTAAACTTCGATTAGTTGGAAAGATAAAAGGTTCGATTTATGGTATTTGCAAAAAAGTGGAGATAGACGAATCGTTAGAAATTGATCCCCAAAAAATAACTTCTCTTTTCAAGCAATGATTGATTTTGAATTAAAAGCAGAACAAATTTACTCTAAAGTTATTCAATCTAAAGGGATTTATACGTTTAAAGAAGCGTGTGAATATATTCAAAATTTACCTTATGGTAGAATTTCAGATCGTTCAAAATTTGAATTAGTAATTGAAGAAGGAAAGGGAACTTGTTCTTCTAAGCACGGATTATTAGCAGGTATTGCTGAAGAAAATAATCATAAAGAAGTTGAATTGATGGTTGGAATTTTTCAAATGAGTCCAGAAACACATCCTGTATTAACCTCTTTTTTTAAGGTAAATCGTATCCTCATATTCCAGAAGCACATTGTTATTTAAGATTTGATGGAAAAAGGTATGATTATACTTCAAATTCAAATGAACATGATGCAAATAAATTATTATTCATAAGAGAACAACGCGTTGATCCACATCAAGCAGCCGAATGGAAGGAAGTTATTCAGCAAGATTACATCAAGCGTTTATTAGTTAGAAAACCTGAGTTTAAAATTTCGTTTGAGGATCTTTGGAAGGATCGTGAGGAGTGTATTCGAATTTTTTCTAAATGAAATTTTACTTCCCCCTTTGACTTGCGAAGCATGCGACGAAGTCAACGGGGACCGAGGGGGATGACAACTGTGAACTCAAATCTGTATCATCTCTATTCGTAACTGAAAATTCTTATTGTCACCTCCCTTTGTTCCTCCTCAAGTAGGGAATAGATAACAAATTTTATATCGAAACTTTTAGAATTAAAGATTATTCTTTTCACCTCCCTTAGTCTTCTTGTGCTAACGCTTAGTCTTCGCAAATATATTTGCTCTACTCAAGAAGGGAAAGCTACCCTTCCAAATAAACACGATGTACCCTTCTTGAAATACTTGTCATGATTTCATATGGAATTGTTTTAGCTTGATTAGCAAACTCTTCCATTGTTTTATTTAAACCTATTATTTCAACTTTTGAACCAGCTTTAACGTCTAAATTAGTAACGTCTATCATTAACATATCCATACAAACTCGACCTATTACAGGACAAAAATGATTGTCAAGATAAACTGAACCAATTCCATTACTTAATGAACGTTTAAATCCATCGGCATACCCAACAGGAATGATGGCTATTTTAGTATCCTTTTCAGCTATATAAGTCCTGCTGTATCCAACAGTTTCACCTTTTTTAATTTCTTTGACTTGTGAAATTTCACTTTTCCAGAAAATCACGGGTTGGAGTATAGATTTTAACTCAGGATTTGAAGTATATCCATACATTCCAATTCCTAAACGAACCATATCAAATTGAAAATCTTTAAAACGTGCAATTGCTTCTGAATTCAAGATGTGTTTTATGAATGTATAGTTTACTAGATGAGTTAGTTTATTACAAAAGGTATCAAACGTATTTATTTGATGTAAAGTAAACGATTCACTTTCAAAATTATCTGAATCAGCTAAATGCGAATAGACACTTTTAATTCTAACTTCAGGTTGTGCCTGTAAAACTTCACTTATTTGGATTAGATCAGAAGGTTCAAAACCTAATCTTCTCATACCAGTATCTACCTTTAAGTGAATAGGGTAATCCATTTTTCCAGCAAAAATTAATTCTTTAATGAATTCATCTAATTGCTCAAAAGAATAAATAGTTGGTTCTAAATTGTATTTAATACAATCTTCAAAACCCTCTTCTTCAGCATTCATTACTAAAATGGGAAGTTGTATTCCTAATTTTCGTAGTTCAACACCTTCATCAGCATATGCAACACCTAAATAATTAATACCTTGTTTTTCTAAAAAAACAGCAACTCTTTCTGTACCAGAACCATAAGAAGAAGCTTTGACCATTGCCAATAGTAATGTTTCTGGTTTTAAATAGCTTTTAAAAACACTTAAATTATTTCTCAAAGCATTTAAATCAACTTCAAGAAAAGTTTTATGTTTTTTCAAACGAAATTGACTAGCTATTTTCTGCATGTCAGCTTTTCGTGAACCTTTTATGAGTATGATACTATCTTTAATTTCTTCAGTAATTGGTTCATTATCTTTTAGATAAATTATTTTCTCTGGTTTGAATGAATCAATAATTTTGGTAATAGCCTCTTTTTTGTTATCGGCTTCTTCATCTAATCCTATGATGACTACTCGCTTTATATCTTCAGCAAGAGTTAGCTGATATTCTAGAGAATAATTTAATGCGTCAATATCTAAATTGTAAGTATCATTGATAATAGTGTTGCCATTGATTCCTTCAAAAACTTCCATTCGCATCGCTAGATGAGGTAAGTTTTTAGCTTTTACTTTTAATTCATCATCAGCTATATTTAAAAATTTAGCTAATGCTACAACTAAACTTAAGTTGTGAATACTAATTTTATCTTGAAATGGAAGAATTGATTTTAAGTCAATTAAATTAGATTCATTGACTTTAATTCCATGAATTTTTTCTATTTGGTTTGAATCTATCTCAATTGAAGAATGGTAAAATGTTGTTTTACAATCTTTAAAGGCACATAATTTTTCGTCTAAATGTTGTTTAGCCGTTTGAAAGTTTTCTTTATGAGCAGAACCAAATGAAGTGAAAATCCCGAAAGTAGGATTGACAATTTCTTCCAGGCGTGTCATTTCATGGGGCTTCGAAATTCCCATTTCAATTAAAGCAATATCCGCATTTTCGTGTAATTCTAATAATGAAAGGGCAACTCCCAATTGTGAATTGAAACTTTTTGGACTTCTAATAACTCGAAACTTTGAAAATAAAAAATGATAAATCCATTCTTTCACCATTGTTTTTCCAACACTTCCAGTAATTCCAACGATTGGATATTTAAATTTCGAACGATGATTTTTTGCAATTTCTTGTAACGCCCAAAGTGTATTATCTACTTTAATAAATGTTGAATTTTCATATGTTGAAATATCAATTGATTCAGAAACAACAAATTGACGAACACCTTTTTTATAAGCTTCTTCAATAAATGCATGCCCATTTCTAAAGTCTCCCGTTAAAGCAAAAAATAATACTGAATTACCATCAGCTATTTTTCGAGTGTCAAAAGCAATTGATTGAATCGTTGAATTGCATTCACTTACAAGAACTTTACCTTCAGTAATGTCTTGAATATCGTTGTATGTATAGTTTAATTTCAAAGGTTGTGTTTATTAAAACAGGAACGACATAAAGGTTTGTAATTTTCTTTTGAACCTAATAAAACTTGATCTTTTTCATTATTTAATCGGTGTGAAAATTGAGCTAAGTTACCACAAGAAACGCATATAGCATGGACTTTAGTTACATATTCGGCAATACATAATAGCTGCGGCATTGGACCAAATGGTTTTCCAAGATAATCCATGTCAAGTCCTGCAATTAATACTCGAATACCTCTTTTGGAAAGAGTTTTACAAACTTCTACAAGTGCTTCATCGAAAAATTGTGCTTCATCAATTGCTACGATATATTCATCTGATAAATGATCAAAAATTTCATTTGCTTTGTTTATAGAAATTGCCTGTAATGTTGAACCTTGATGACTGATTACATTATCTTCACTATAGCGATTATCGATTTTTGGTTTGAACAAGACAATTTTTTGATTTGCAAATTCTGCTCTTCTTAATCTTCGAATTAATTCTTCTGTTTTCCCCGAAAACATTGATCCACAGATTATTTCAATCCAACCATGTTTACTTTTATCTTCAGGAAATTGTTCCAAAAACATCTTTTAATCTTTTATTTAAGGTTATTAACACTTCATAGAAGACAAAAAATTCATTTTGTAGAATTCTACGAATTGATCATTTGTACTTTTATTTTTTAAAAGTCGTTATACTTTTTCAGATAATGAAAAAACAAATAGACTTTTTATAGAAATGTTGAAAAATTGATAGAAAATAACGATGGCAAAATTTGATTCAAAAGAAGATTTACTTTCCAAAATAACAGAAATTTATAGGGCTATGTCTAATGGAACATTAGAAATTCAACAATTAGACGAATTGGTTTCTTTAAGTGAGGAATTGCACCAACGAAATATCATCATCCGTTATAAATCGTTTGAAGCGAAAGTATATGGAGATACATCTAATGTAATTTCAGATGTCATTTCTGAAGAAAAATTAGAAATAAAAGAAGAAGTTGTTTTTTCAATTGAAAAGAATGAATCAGAAGTTGAGTCAACACCAATTTCATTTAGTTTATTTGAAGATCCAGTTGTCGCATCTAAAATTGAAGAGCCAATTTTACCATTATTTGATTTAGCTTCAGAACCAGAAATTGAAACTACGAAAGAGGAGATTCCAGCAGAAATTCCAACTTCATTTTTCCAAGAAGAACCAGTTCAATTGAATGAACTATTGCTTGAAGAACCAGAAGAAGAGTCAATTATTGAAGTAGATAATTCATTTTCAATCGAAACACAAACGATTGAAGAACCAATCATTCATTCAGAAGAAATTGTAACTGAATATGAAGATCATTCAATTGAAATTGAGCATTCAACTATTTTAGAAGACCCAGAAACTCATGAAATAATAGAAGAAAGCCACTCGTATGAAGCGACTTCTGTTGATGAGCAGGCAATCTCTTCGTTTATGCACAAATTCAAAGAAATTGAACATGCTTTAGCAAATCAATTCGGAATTTCAAAACTAGATTCTCTAGAAGATTCTTTTGGATTTAATGAACGTTTACAATACATCAATGAGTTATTTTATGGTTCAAGCGAGGAATTTTCTAACGCTGTGAAAACATTAGACAATCAATCTTCAAGTCAAAATGCATTTTTGAAATTTGCTGAAATCGGAACATTAAATAACTGGGATATTCAAAGCGAGACCGTTGAAGAATTCATGCAAAAAATCAAAAGAAGATATTACGCTTAATGATTAAAATTAATTTTTTAAAAAGCTTCAGTTTATTTGGTTTTTGCTTAATATTTGGTTCGATTAATGCTCAAATTGAAGATGTTAGGAGAATCACTAAAACGCTTTGTTCTACTGAATTTCACGGAAGAGGATACGTTAACAAAGGTGATTCAATTGCAGCTGAATTTATCGTTTCAGAGTTTAAAAAAATTGGATTAAAACCATATAAAAAGACATTTTTTCAAAAATTCCAGTTCAATGTAAATTCATTTCCAGGGAAAATGGAAGTGATTGAAGGAACGAAGAAATTAATACCAGGCGTTCATTTTTTAGTAGATCCATCCTGTGCCTCAAGTCAAATGATTTGGCATCCTAAGTTAGTTTCTATAGAAGTAGCTTTAGATAAAGAACAGTTGAAAAAAGAAATCGAATTAATAAAGCAAAGTAATAGATACAATGCTGTTGCTTTTAATTTTTCAAAAGTATCCAAAGATACATTGAAGCTTTTGGCTGGTTTAACAGATCAGTTAGCTCAAGTATTACCTGTTTTAGAAGTTGTGAATCAAAAGTTTACTTGGTCTGTTTCTCAAATTCAATTCAAATTTCCATACATTCAAATTCAAGATTCCATTTTTAAAGATGGCCAAGAATTGGATGTAAATATTGAAGCAAAGTGGATTCAGAATTATACTTCAAGAAATATAATAGCATACAAAAAAGGTAAAAGAAAAGCCAAAACAATAGTTTTTTCTGCTCATTATGATCATTTAGGACAAATGGGAACGGAAACCTTTTTTCCAGGAGGAAATGACAATGCAAGTGGAACAGCCATGTTGTTGAGTATGGCAAAATACTATTCAGAAAATCCAAATGAATATAATCTTGTTTTTATTGCTTTTGCTGGAGAAGAAATTGGATTAGTTGGTTCTCATTATTTTGTTGAACATCCCACAATTCCATTATCAAAAATTAATTTCTTGATAAACTTAGATATTATGGGAAGTGGTGAGGAAGGAATCACAGTTGTTAATGCCACAAAATTTGAAAATGAATTTAATCAACTGGTAAAGATCAATGAAGAAAATCAATTGTTGACCCAAGTTAAAAAAAGAGGGCCAGCTGCAAATTCAGATCATTATTGGTTTTCAGAGAAAGGCGTTCCTTCATTTTTCATTTATACACAAGGGCCAAATAAACATTATCACGATATTTTCGACACTTATGAAGAGTTGAGTTTTAAAGAATACGAAGATATTAAATCGTTACTAATTAAATTTGTTCAGTATTTTTAGGTTCTATAAAGGCGTTAGCTTAAAGGATTTATATATTTTTGAACTTTACTTTTTATTCTATTTCAGATAGAATGCACATTCATTTATGAAGAATTTACTATTAGCTATAACTATAAGTGTTTCATATATAACACTTTCTCAACCTTTAGGGGGTATTCCATTAAATAAACCTGCATTTAAACCTTCAGCTAAAGCAGCTGGATGTGTTCCGCCTTCAACTACCACATTAATGGAAATCAATAATGTGCGTGCAATGGTTCATACAGCAGGAAATTTATGGCAAATTCCAACTCAAAATTATTCTCAATATGAAATTCCTAAAAATTCAGGTGTTATGTGTTTGTTTACTGCAGCACTTTGGCTTGGTGGAACAGATGTTAATAATCAATTAAAATTAGCAGCGTTAAGGTATAGAGAAGGTCAAGATTATTGGACAGGTCCCCTATCAAACAATTTTGCAGATGTTTCTATAGATGATTGTTTTAAATATGATCAACACTATGTAAGTACTTTTGATCAAGTAAGTGAATTTAATGCATGGTTTGAAACAGGAATTGAAGATCAAACAAATGGAACAAACAAACAAGCAACATTATTTCCAAATTACCAAATTCCTGATATTATAAAAAAGTGGCCTGCTCATGGAGATGTATCTAAAGGCCAAGATCATTATCTCGCTCCCTTTTTTGATTATAATGACGATGGAGAGTACAATTATCTAGATGGTGATTATCCTTGGTATGATATTAATAAAACTAAAAATTGCAAAACGGATAAGCGAGTTTCTTTATACGGAGATCAAAATTTTTGGTGGGTAATGAATGATAAAGGAAATTTACATACCGAAACAACAGCTGATCCAATTGGAATGGAAATTAGAGCGCAAGCTTTTGCATTTACTTCAAATGATGAAATCAATAACATGACATTCTATAACTATGAATTAATCAATAGAGGAACTCAAACATTGTATAATACTTATTTCGGTTTTTTTACTGATGGTGCTTTAGGAAACCCAACAGATGATTTTGTTGGATGTGATGTGAATAGAGGAATTGGTTACTACTACAATGGGAATAGTTATGATATGACTTATTCCGGATATAAAGGATATGGGGAGAATCCACCTGCTGTAGGTGTAGATTTTTTCGAAGGACCTTATCAAGATGATGATGGTATTGATAATGCTTTTGGAATAGGGCCAGGTGAAGCTTTGAATGGAATTGGATATGGCGATGGAATCATCGACAATGAGCGTTACGGAATGCGTCGTTTTTTATATTACAGTAATACTACAAATGGAGCAAATCCTAATCAAACAGATCCAACAGCTGCATTTGATTATTACAATTATTTAAGAGGTAGATGGAAAGATGGAACTCCTTTTGTTTATGGGGGTAGTGGGCATATTTCAGATCCTGATGCTGATCCAAATGTACAATGTGATTTTATGTTTCCTGGCGATACTGATCCATTAGGATGGGGAACAAATGGAGTCGCACAGCCTCTCTGGACTGAACAAACAGCAGGAAACGTCCCGAACGATAGACGATTTTTAGAATCTGCAGGACCATTTATTTTAAAACCGGGTGCTGTAAATAACATCACTGTTGGTGTTGTCTGGGCAAGAGCGCAAAGTGGAGATCCATTTGAGTCAGTAAAAGTATTAAAAGTAGCAGATGATAAAGCCCAAGCCTTATTTGAAAATTGTTTTAAAGTATTAGATGGTCCACATGCTCCAAATTTATCCATTCAAGAATTGAGTAATGAAGTAATATTATTTATAGATAATCCAATAGGCTCAAATAATTATAAAGAACAATATGCTGAATTTGATCCTTTTATCGTTTCAACAAATCCAAATGCAGATAAATATTATAGGTTTCAAGGTTACCAAATCTATCAATTAAAAAATAATACTGTTTCAGTTTCGGATTTAGAAGATGTTGACAAGGCAAGATTAATTATTCAGTGTGATATCAAAGATTCTTTTTCTCGCATTATTAATTTTGAGTTTGATCAGAATTTAAATGCAAGTATTCCAGTTGAAAAAGTAAATGGTGAAAATAAGGGAATTCGCCATTCTTTTAAAGTGAACAAAGATTTATTTGCTTCAGGCGCCAATACTTTAGTCAATTTTAAAACTTATTATTATATGGCTATTGCATACGGGACTAATAATTACAAAAAATACATTCCAAATGATCCTTCAGCATTGGATGGTCAGAAAAAAGTTTATATAAACAGTAGAAAAGCAACATATGGAAATGTAAAAGTGATGCAGGCAATCCCACATAATCCTTCACCTGAAAATGGTGGAACTTATGAATCGATTTCCTATGGTAGTTCACCTGAAATAACACGTTTGGATGGTTATGGAAATGGATTTAACGAGGTAGAATTAACAAAAAGTTCTACAAATTCAATTTTGTCAAATGGATTTTTATCTTCTTTAACCTATGAAACTAATAGTTCGCCTATAAGATTGAAAGTTGTTGATCCATTGAATGTTGTTGATGGTTACTTCGAGTGTAAGTTTAATAATTACATCCCGACAAATAGTAACTCTACTGATACTGCGAGTTGGACTATTTATAGATATACAAATAATAGTTCCTCTAAACAATTGATTGATTCAGTTACTTCTCAAACCAATTTATCAATTGATAATGAACAAATAATTCCTCAATGGGGAATTTCAGTTCAGTTGAAACAAGAAAAATATAATGGGGGTTCTACTGTGTATGATAAATTTGCTTCACCTATAAATTCTTCAATCACTTTTGAAGATTCATCGTTGCGTTGGTTGTCCTTTATACAAGATAATGATGCTTTCTATCCAACAAACTGGATTCGATCTGGAGCTTACGAAGCGCCGGTTGCTGATAATAATGAGAGTTTAAAGTTTTTAAATCCTAGTTGTTATAAAGATGAGGTTAATCGAGATCCATCAAAGCTGTATGCTAAATTATTAAATGGAGGAATAGCTCCTCATCGATTGGTTGGTTACCAATGTGATTATATGCCATTAGCTTATTATAACATGCCATTAGGATCTGCAAATATTCCATTGCCAGGTACTTCTAAAAATAATGCATCTATTAGTTTTCTTCCAAATATCGATTTAGTATTTACAAATGATAAATCTAAATGGACTCGTTGCCCAGTTTTTGAATTAGGTAGAGATCAGAATTTAACTGTGGGAGGTGCAATTGCTGGAGGCTTGAGGAAAAGTCAAAGTGTGAATAAAAATGGGCAACCTGATAATTCAGGAACAGGTATGGGTTGGTTTCCTGGTTATGCTATTGATGTCGTTTCAGGAGCAAGATTATATATAGCGTTTGGAGAAAATTCTTTTTTAGCTAATGATAATGGTTCAGATATGATTTGGAATCCAACTTCTAATACAATTGATAATAATGGAAATCCTATTTTTGGAGGACAACATGCTGTTTATATTTTTAATTATAAACAGGCTACAATTAATAGTATTATAAGTGGTTCTGATATTGGCGCTTACAATGAATCATCGAACGAAATATATAATTTAATGACTTCGATTGAATCTTCTAATAGTGGAACAGATAAGAGGATGCTATATAATAGTTTAGCTTGGGTGATGAATCCAATACTTACTCAAAATCAGTATTTATTATCAACAAATGTCAAGATCAAACTTCGTGTTCAAAAAGAATATAAAAATTTCACTGCGAATGGATTGAATAATGGTAAACCAATGTATTCATGGAATATGAGTGGAATTAGTACGTTGACAAACAGTGATGCAGCTATGTCAGAGGCATTAAAATTAATCAATATTGTTCCAAATCCATATTTGGCTTATTCTGAATATGAGCGTAATAAAGTAGAAGGGCGTGTTAAAATCACCAATTTACCTCAAAAATGTACTATTAAAATATTTTCAACAAGTGGTAAATTAATTAAGACGTTTAAAAAAGATAATCCCCAAACATTCCTCGATTGGGACATGAATAATGAAGCAATGATTATGGCTTCAAGTGGTGTTTATTTAATTCATGTGGACGTTCCAGGAATCGGAGAACGGGTTCTTAAATTCTTTGCAGTTATGCGTCAGGTTGATATTGATGGTTATTAAAAAGACAAATTGCCAAAATTCTTAATAATGCACAGTTGAAAATGAGCATTATTTGTTTATTTTTACTTTTTCAATAAAAAAATCAAAATGAAAAGAGTAAAAATTGCAAGTATTTTCGAAAAACCAGAGATTGGGAAAGAGATTTTGGTAAAAGGATGGGTTCGTTCTTTTAGAAGTAATCGTTTTATACAATTAACAGATGGTTCAACTATTAATACCTTGCAAGCAGTTGTAGAGTTTGAAAATTTTGATGAACAAATCTTAAAGAAAATCACAACAGCTTCTGCAGTTAGTCTTTTAGGAACATTGGTTGAATCACAAGGTTCTGGTCAAGCTTTTGAATTACAAGTTAAAGAGTTGGAAATCATTGGTGAAGCAAATCCTGATGATGTTCAAAAAACGGTAATGCAACCAAAAAAACACAGTCTAGATTATTTAAGAGAGCAAGCACATTTACGTTTTAGAACAAATACATTTGGAGCTGTTTTCAGAATTCGCCACGCTGTTTCATTTGCGATTCATAGTTTTTTCAATGATAGAGGATTTTTCTATTTACATACTCCAATCATCACTGGTTCTGATGCAGAAGGTGCAGGTGAAATGTTTCGTGTAACGAACTTAGACCCTCAAAACCCGCCATTGAATGAAGATGGAACAGTTAATTACAAAGAAGATTTCTTTGGAAAAGCTGTAAACTTAACTGTTTCAGGTCAATTAGAAGCGGAATTAGCTGCTTTGGCTTTAGGTCAAGTTTATACATTTGGTCCAACCTTTAGAGCAGAAAACTCAAACACTTCAAGACACTTAGCTGAATTCTGGATGATTGAACCAGAAGTTGCTTTCAATGACTTGAATGATAACATGAACTTGACAGAAGAGTTTTTGAAACACATTTGTAAATATGTATTAGACAATTGCAAAGATGATTTAAAATTCTTACACGATAGAGATGCACAAGAACAATCTCAAAAACCTCAAAATGAGCGTAATGAATTAGGTTTAATTGAACGTTTAGAGTTTGTAGTAAACAATGATTTTAAACGAATGACGTATACTGAAGCAATTGAAGTATTGCGTAATTCAAATCACTACAAAAAGAAAAAATTCCAATACGAAGTAGAGTGGGGAACAGATTTACAATCAGAGCACGAACGTTACTTAGTAGAGAAAGAATATAAATGTCCGGTTATTTTAACAGATTATCCAGCAGCTTTTAAAGCATTTTACATGCGTCAAAATGATGATGGAAAAACGGTAGCGGCAATGGATGTTTTATTCCCAGGAATTGGAGAAATAGTTGGAGGTTCTCAACGTGAAGAGCGTTTAGACGTCTTAAAGAAAAAATGTGCTGATTTCAATATTCATGAAGAAGAATTGTGGTGGTACATGGATACGCGTAAATTCGGATCTGTTCCACATGCAGGATTTGGTTTAGGTTTTGAAAGAATGGTAATGTTCGTTACAGGTATGACAAATATTCGCGATGTGATACCTTTCCCAAGAACTCCTCAAAATGCAGAGTTTTAATTTTTGATTTCAATTCAAAATTTATCATTTAAAATTCAAAATTAAAGAGTATGGCATTAAAACAATATTTAGCTCAAAAACTAGAACAACGTTTATCGCCGCAGCAAATTCAATTGATGAAATTGTTGCAAGTGCCGACTATGGAATTAGATCAACGAATCAAACAAGAAATTGAAGAGAATCCTGCTTTAGAAGAAGGTTCGGATGATGAGTATGATGATGATATAGATGGCGATCAAGATTTTGATGATTCTGATAATGAAAATGAAGATTTTGATATTTCAGATTACTTTGATGAGGATTCAGCTGATTACAAAACGCAAACCAATAATACAAGTAAAGACGATGAAGAGCGAGTTATTCCTTTATCTGGGGAACAATCGTTTCAACAGAGTTTAACAGAACAATTACACTTATTGGATTTAACTGATGATCAATTTATGATTGCCGATACGATTATTGGTAATTTGGATGAATCTGGATATTTAAATAGAGAAATTGAAGCAATTGTAGACGATTTAGCTTTTTCTGCAAACATTATTGTTACGGAAGAAGAAGTTGAAGTTGTTTTAACATTGGTTCAGGAATTAGATCCAGCAGGAATTGGAGCGAGAGATTTAAGAGAATGTTTGTTATTGCAATTACAACGAAATCACGATGGGGATATCACTCGCTTTACAGCTAAGAAAATTGTTGAAGATCATTTTGAAGAATTCATAAAAAAACATTATGATAAGATTCAAAAGAAATTAGAAATTTCGGATGAAGATTTAAAAGAAGCAATTGATGAAATCGTTCGTTTGAATCCAAAACCGGGAGGTTCGATGAAAGAAAGCACGAAAAACTTTCAGCAAATTATACCAGATTTTGTGATTTATGAAACGGATGGTAAATTGGAATTAACCTTAAATGGTCGTAATGCACCAGAATTAAAGGTGAACAAAGATTACGAGATGATGTTGCGAACTTATTCTGAAGGGGCGAAAACTTCTAAATCAGATAAGGAAGCAGTAATGTTTGTGAAGCAAAAATTAGATGGTGCTAAATGGTTTATTGATGCGATTAAACAACGTCAAAACACATTACTTTCAACGATGCACACCATCATGATGTATCAATTTGATTACTTTTTGACTGGAGACGAAACTTCTTTAAAGCCAATGATTCTAAAAGACATTGCTGAAGTTGTTGGATTAGATATTTCTACAGTTTCTCGAGTAGCGAATAGTAAATACGTTCAAACACCTCATGGAACATTTGCTTTAAAATATTTCTTTTCAGAATCGTTATCTACTGATTCAGGCGAAGAAGTTTCAACACGTGAAGTAAAGAAAATATTATCTGAAGCTATTGAAGCAGAGGAAAAACATAAACCGTTAACAGATGAAAAATTAACGGAATTATTAAAAGAAAAAGGCTATAACATTGCAAGGAGAACAGTTGCGAAATATAGAGAACAATTGAATATTCCTGTTGCTAGATTAAGAAAAGAATTATAATGAAGTTGTTCTTCACATTAATCACTTGGGTTTTCATGCCTTTATTGATGCCAATTTATGCATTGTTATTAATCTTTTTTGTTCCTGCTTTTCAATTTGCTTCTAATCCTAATTCATTGCAGATATTCATGTATCCTATTCAGTTGAAATTGGCAATATTAATTGCGTTTTTCATTTTTGGTGTTGCTGCACCAGGATTTTCGTTTATGATTTTACATAAAAAAAACATGATTTCCACAATAGAAATGGATGGTAAAAAAGAACGAAATTTACCTTTGGTTATTACATTAATATATGGAATTTTATTGTATTTAATATTAATGTTTAAAGTAGGTAGTGGAATATTACCAAAATATTTTTTTGCCTTACCTTTGAGTGGATCAGTTGTTTTAGGAATTATGGTTTATGTAAATCAATTCCGTAAAATTAGTCTTCATGCTGCAGGAGTAGGAATTTTAACAGGTTTCATTTTTGCTTTTTGTTTAGGTCATGTAGCTTATGAATTTTGGATTATAATTGTTTCAGTTTTAGTTTCTGGATTAGTTATTTCTTCTCGTATTTATTTGCAAAAACATCAACCAATCGAATTGATTTTAGGTTATTCGATAAGTACACTTGTTACATTTTTAATTACATTTTTTTACCCCAATTAATTTTATGAAATCAATCAAGTATTTTTTTGGAATAAGTACATTGTTCTTGCTTGTATTTGCATGTGGCACATCCAGTAAAAAAACAAAAAGAGGTATAAATCTTTTCACCATTCAACAAGATAAAGATTTAGGTTTGCAAGTTGCTAATGAAATTGATGGTAATCCAGCACAATACCCATTGTTAGATTCTGTAAAATATAAAGAAGTTTATAAGTATTTATATAGTGTTAGAGATAATATTTTAAATTCTGGTAAAGTGGATTTAAAAGATAAATTCCAATGGAGATTAAGAATTATTCATGATGATAAAACTTTGAATGCATTTTGTACACCTGGTGGTTACATTTATGTTTATACTGGAATAATGAAGTTTTTAGATTCAGAAGATCAATTAGCTGGAGTGCTTGGTCATGAAATTGGTCATGCTGATATGCGCCATTCAACAAGACAAATGACAACCATGTTTGGTGTGCAAGTTGTTGAGCAAGTATTATTAGGAAATAGAGCAGCTATTCAACAAATTACGAGTGCATTAATTGGTTTAAAATTTTCTAGAAAACACGAAACAGAAGCAGATGAACGTTCGGTTTTATATTTGTGTCCAACAAAATATAATGCCGCTGGAGCTGCTGGATTTTTTGAAAAGATACAACAACAAGCTGAAGGTTCCAAACAACCTGAATTTTTAAGTACTCATCCTAATCCTGAAAATAGAATAGAACATTTTCAAAATTCAAAATTAGTTATGGGATGTTCAGGGACTGTTGAGAATAGAGATGAATACAAACGAATAGTATCATTACTACCTAAGTGATTTAAATTTGCTATAATAAACTACTAATATGAGAGAGAAAAAAACTTCTTTGGCTGACTTGGCATCAAGTATAGGAGTATCAAAAGCTACTGTATCTTTTGTATTAAATGGTAAAGGTGATGAATACCATATTAGTAAAGGTATGCAAGAAAAAATTCACAAAAAGGCAAAAGAAATGTCTTATGTTCCGAATTTTTTCGCAAAAAGCTTACGCCAGGGTAAAACAAAAACAATTGGTTTAGTTGTTGCAGATATATCAAATGCTTTCTATGCTGAATTATGTAAATCTATTCAGGAGAAATTATATGAAAATGGTTACAATGTATTGATTGTTAGTTCTAATGATAATCTTGAAGTCGAACAATCATTAATGAATGAATTAATTCAACGTTCGATTGATGGAATGATTATATCTCCTTGTAATACGATAGAAAATTTAATTCCAATTTTAAGAAGCACCCATATTCCAGTAGTTTTTACTGATAGGCCTGGTGATGGAGAAGCTGATTTTGTTGGGATTAATAATTTTAAGGAAGCTGAAAAGTTAGTAAGTTTATTTACTAAAAAACCTAAGAAAATTGCTGTTTTGACACAACATTCGAATGCTGTTGTTACTATTCAACAGCGAATTGAAGGTATAGTAAAAGCTTGTAATGATAATAAAATTGAATATTATATTAAGAACTTATCATCTGATGAAATTGAAATCAATTCAACGATTAAAGATTTATTAAAGAAAGGAGTTGATTCTTTTATTCCTTTAAATAATAAATTGGTTTTAAGAACTTTAATGTCTTTAAAACAATTAGATATTTCAATACCTAAACAAGCTAGAATTATTTCATTTGATGATAGCGAAGTATTTTCTTATTTAACACCACCAATTTCAGCATTACACCAACCGATTGAAATGATAGGTCATGAAACATCTTTAAGGATGTTAGAACGATTAAAAGAAAAGGATCGCCCAGGTAAGCATTTAATGTTAGGATGTTCTTTCATTGAAAGAGGTTCTAATTGAAAAGTTGAAAATTACCTTTTTATTTTCCTTTAAATTTCTTAATTTATTTATTAAAAAGGATTCTTCCCAATTTATTTTCAAAATCAATTTTTAGCAATTTCTTATTTAAGAATTTTATTTCGTAATGTTTTAATACTAATATAACTAAATTGTTTTAGTAGTTAAGGTTTCTATATCTTCTTTGTGATATTTAGTCTAATTTTTCATTAAAATATATTATTATTAAAATATTTATTATTTTATATTTAATTTGTTTATTATTAATGTTTTAAATAATTATTTTTTAATGTTTAAATTAAATACTTAGTAAGTCATATTTTATAATTTGTCTAATACAATCTAAATTATGTTACTTATAATTATTATAAAAACTAAAAGCATTAAGTAGTTGTTTTATTTGACTTTCCGTGATACAAAAATCATTGAAGTTTAAAAATTCATAAAATTTTGTTTCATTTTTAAAAAGCATCATTATTGTTTAATAAAGTGAATTTATTTCTATATATTTGACTTGCAAAACTATATTATAAGCTATAATTACACAAAGCTGCATTGTATTACTACTACTAATTTTAAATACTTACGTATTTAAAAAATTTAACGCTATGAAATTATTTGCAATAACTGTTATGTTGTTTGTTACTTTCTTTAGTATGGCAAACAAAAAAGAAACTGAAAAAAAGACTTTTAATAGGACTTTAACTGAATTTTCTGATTCGTCATCTTGTTCTAAAACTTTTAATATTCAATTAAAAGGTAATGTCACCAAAGAAACTTCTGATAAAGTAATTGATTATATTCTTAATAAAAAGGGTATATGCAATGCAACTGTAGATATTATTACCAAAATTATTACAATTGAAGTAATTGAAGATATGGACTATAAATCTATTAAAGGGCTTATAGATTATGCTCATCATCTTTATCTTTTAGAAGGATCAGATCCTACCAATA
>CALPRR020000009.1 GCA_943326025.2 Candidatus Kuenenia stuttgartensis
TCTACAACTGTTATTGTATTTGAACATGTCTTTATTGGTCTTGTTCCGTCATTAATTGTCCAAGTAACAGTTGTTACACCTTTATTAAATAAAACTCCGTTTAGTGTATTTGATCCACTACCTGAAGTCGCACCTGTTAAAACGTATGTTAGTGTATAAGTACAATTATCTGCTGCTGTGGGATTCCAACTTGTACCTGATTTTGTATAAGTACATACTCCTAAATCCGTATTTACGGATTGATTAGCAACACAAGAAATAGTTGGATCTTGATTATCTGTTACAGTAACATTAAAATTACAAGTAGCTGTATTTCCTGAACCATCATTTACTGTCCAAGTTAAAGTGTTTACACCTTTATTAAATAGTAAACCTGCTGTTGTTGTTCCTGAACCAGAAGTAGCTCCTGATAGTACATATGATATACTAGTAGAACAGTTATCTGAAGCTGACGGATCCCAACTATTATTTGCTTTTGTATAAGTACATACTCCTGCATCGGTATTAACTGATTTACTTGGTCCGCAAGCCACAAAAATTGGTGCTTCGTTATCAACCACTGTCACTGTATAACTGCAAGTTGAAGTTAATCCTTTTGAATCCGTTGCAGTCCAAGTTACTGTTGTTACTCCTTTATTAAATGAAATTCCATTTAAAGAAGATCCTGAACCAGATGTAACACCTGTTAAAGCGTATGTGAAATTTACAGTTGTACAGTTATCTGAACCAGTTGCATTCCAACTTGTTCCAGATTTTGTGTATGAACATACACCTGCATCAGTGAATACAGATTGATTTGCAACACATGATATTATTGGAGGTTCATTATCAACCACTGTAATTGTAAAATTACAAACAGATGGATTCGTTACTCCTGAACCATCAACAACAGTCCATTGAACATTTGTTAATCCTTTATTAAAAGTTTTACCATTTAAAGTTGATCCACTACCAGTTGTTACACCAGATAATATATATGAATAAGTTAATGTATTACAATTATCTGTAGCTGTCGCATTTAAAGTTAATCCAGAATTTGTATAAGTACATAAGCTAGGAGTATTATTAAACGTTTGATTAGAAGGACATGATATTATTGGATCTTCAGAATCTATTACGGAAATATTAAAACTACATTGAGCAGTTAAACCTGCACCATCCGTTACACGGAAGGTATTGGTTGTTGTTCCAACTGGGAAAACAGACCCTGAAGCAAAACCTGCAATTAGTGAAGTAGATGGAGAAGGACAATTATCTGTCCCAACAGGAGCAACAAATGAAACAGCTGCTCCACAAACTCCCGCATCAGAATTTAAAATATTAATATCAGAAGGACAAGTTATAGCCGGTGCGTCGTCATCTGAAACAGTGACTACGAAAAAACAAGGGTCTGAATTATTTCCCGCAGCATCAGTTGCGGTAACCGTAACCCATTTTGAGCCTTTAGGAAATGTAAAGCCATTTAAAGTCGAAACTGATTGGTAAGGAGGCAATAGTCCTGGATTTGAAATCAAATAAGAATATGTAACTGTACCTCCACAATTATCAGTAGCTATCGGATCCCAAGAAGTACTAGGATGTACATAAGTACAAGCAGAATTTGTTCCTACACTTTGATTACCTGGACAAAACGTGAAAATTGGTTTAGTGACATCTGGAGCACACTGTGACCATCCAGAAAACTGAATCCCAAGGACAAATACAGTTAAAATTAAAAGTAACTTTTTCTTCATAATCAATAATTAATGATTAATGTATTTAAATAGCTAATTCTTGTTCGTTTAATATTTCCGAAAAAATTAGCGTTAATAATATTGTTGTTATTATAAATTGTAGTAGTCTTTGAAGTTTTATGATCTCCATTAATTACTAAACGAAATGTGTAATAAAAAAGTTGTCTAAAGAAATTAATCAACTTTTGTTTGGCATTAAATAAGCTGTTTACCCTACTATTAAAAAAACAAAGTGTCTTTGATGAAATCATCAAGACAAATAATGTGAATAGCTCAAAATAAATTTTTTTCATTTCGTAGTTGTTAAACATTTTTTTCCAATATCTTTTGAAAAAAAGAATTGGTTTAATTTCAGTCTTTACGAAAACAAGCAACAAAAGTTTCTTTATAAAACAATTATCCTCAATTTCAATCGTGTTTATGTTCAATTTATTTAAAATTCTATATACAAAAAAACACAACTTTCATCTTTTTTATAGTTGAAAATTGTTGATAAGTTACTAAAATTGTTTGTAAATATATGATAAATCTTTCGAAAAATTAAGGAAATAATTTGTTAAAGTCAAAAGATATGAAGATCAAAATGTTCAAATTCATATATCTAATAGAATCTAATTAACCTATATTGACTTTTAAATTTAAATCAGACGAATTAATTGAAATTAATTGATAGAAAATATTGAAAGTTAAATGCTTGATTATATAGTTTTTAACATTTAAATGTTTTGTGCTGAAATCAAACAATAATTTAAATTGGATTCATATTTTGGGTTCAATAAATGATTTTAGAATGAACTTTTTTATTAACTTAATAATAGGTAAAATTTAATTTAACAAACATGAATCAACAAGAATTAGGAATATATGGTGAAAATTTAGCTTGCAGACACTTAATAAAAAAAGGATATATGATTCTAAATCGAAATTATCATTATAGAAAAAATGAAGTCGATATTATTGCAACTTTTGAAAATCAATTAATCATTGTAGAAGTAAAAACAAGACAAACTGCTGAAATTGGTGAACCTTGGAAATCAGTTACAAGATCGAAACAAAAATCAATTATTCAAGTTGCAAATGATTATATCATTAAAGAGAATATTCACATTGAAACTCGCTTTGATATTATCTCTATTATTCATAATGGTTTTCGAACAGAACTTGAACATATTGAAGATGCATTTAGCTGTTGAGATTTTAGAATACATATTAGAAAATTATAATCGTGTATCTATTTTAGTTTTTTTGCGTTAAAGTATTAAAAACATTGAAGATAGCTAATTTTGGTCTATCTTTGTACAAATATTTATGCTCGCGATGAACACAAAAAAAGAAAACGAAGGAAGAAAAAAATCTAGATCTACTTCAACTACAGCTAAAAAAACTACTTCTAAAAAGGGAGAAAAAAGTAAAGCTGAAAAAAAAGCAAATGACTTTAAGTTTAAATCAATAATAGGAAAAGAACCTTCTTCCCCTAAAGAAAAAGGAACGCCAAAAGGAACTCGTTTTATTGATAATAAAAAACGCGTTGCCAAAGGTGATCCAATGCCAAATGTAAATGCCGTTGATATTCGATTAAATAAATATTTATCTAATGCTGGAATTTGCTCAAGACGTGAAGCTGATGTATTAATTCAAACTGGAGTTGTAACAGTTAATGATGAAATAATTTTAGAATTAGGATATAAAGTTAAGCCTGGAGATAGAGTACGATATGATGGTGAAACAATTAATGCGGAGAAAAAACAATATGTTTTATTAAATAAACCTAAAGATTTTATTACAACAATGGATGATCCTTGGGGTAGAAAAACAGTAATGAGTTTAGTAGCGAAAGCATGCAAAGAACGAGTTTATCCAGTAGGTAGACTAGACCGTGAAACAACTGGTTTATTGTTATTTACAAATGATGGTGATATGTCTAAAAAACTAACACATCCACGTCATAAATGCAGTAAAATTTACCATGTTGAATTAAACAAACCTGTAAAATTAGAAGATGTTAATAGACTTACTTCAGGTTTGGAGTTAGAAGATGGAAAAATTATATTTGATAAAGCTGAGTATGTAAAAGATAATCCAAGAGAGATTGGAGTTGAACTACATTCTGGTAAAAATAGAATTGTTAGAAGATCTTTTGAAGCAATGGGTTATGATGTAGTAAGATTAGACCGTGTACAATTTGCTGGTTTAACTAAAAAAGATTTACCTAGAGGTCATTATCGTCATTTAACTGAAAAAGAAATTGCATTTTTAAAAATGTCATAACACGTTATATAATTTAAATCTTTGTTCTATGAGATTTGTATTTACTATCCTATTATTGATTTTTTCATTTTCGGTAGAAGCTCAATATAAAAAATTTAAAAAGTCTAAAATTACCGATGGTAAAAACACATATATAGGTTACATCGGCTTAAACAGGGCATATTATACTAAAACAGATTTAAGAGTTTCGGGGCCAAATTATGATTTAACATTAAAAGATGCATTAGCTTCAGATCAACCAGCTCCTTTGAAATACCAAAATTATTTTACAAAAAATCCAACTATAAGTCCACAAATAAGTGCTCGTATTGGACGTTATATAAAAAATAATATATGTCTTTCTGTCGGTTATGATAAGTTTACATACAATTTAGAAAATCGAGCTAGAGTCTTTTTAGTAGGAGTTGTAGGAGCCACAGCTGATTCGATTAATTATGGAAAATTTAATGGTGCTGAACACATAGTTGATACAGCTGTTTTTAATTATCAAAATTGTGGGATGAATTATTTGAGATTAGAATTAGATTGGACAACTCCATGGTATAGAAGTAAAAAGAAAAATAATATGAATTTTTCAACTGATTTTGGAATTGGATTCGGACCAGTTATATCAAAAAATACATTTCTTTTTGCTGGTAAAAAAGACATTGAGACGGTATCTGTTTCTGGTATAGGTGGTTCTCTAAATATTGGAAATCGATTAGAATTTTATAACCGTATTTTCTTTCAATTAAACTTAAGTACTGGTTTTATTAATCAAACTAGAGTAAGAACTAGAACATTAGATAATTCATCCTATTCAAGTCAACATTTTGGATTTGCAACGGTAAATTTTGCAATTGGGATGTTCCTATATGGAAGATCTTTAAATGGTTGTGATACTTGTCCTGAATGGTAAAATAGAAAAACAAAATATATAAAAAAACCTCATTTTAAAAATGAGGTTTTTTTATATCGTAAACATTTTACGATTTACTTTTATCTTCCTTCTTACCTGCTTTAAAATCTATTTTGTAATAAAATAGTGGCAGAAAACCAAGTTGGTATTTTGTTGCATACGGTTCTTTAGTTGGATCAATTAAACTTGGAGAATATGCAAGACTTAATATGTTTTTTGTATTAAAAATATTTACTAGGTCGATACCTATTTCATGAGTCATTTTCTTCGTATTTAATTTCCAATTAATTTTTAAATCAGTTCTAAAATAATCCTTAAATTGTTTTTCGTTAAATGCAGAATCTCTGTATATTAAATCATCAACTTCTTTTGATTTTGAAATATCTACAAGGCCATATCTTTTTCCACCTGCATAAGTAATTTTTACACCTAAAGTAATTGATTGCTTAGAATTCAACTTAATTTCTTTTCCTGCCAGAATATTTGAAACATGCTTACCATTATAAGATGTGTTTCTCAATATTCCGTCACTTCCTTTGTATTTGGATTCGTATAAAGTAGATGATAACATAAAGAAAAATGATTTATCAAAATATTTTTGAACCGTTAACTCAATTCCATAATTATAGCCAGTTCCTGTATTTTGAAGTTGATCAGGAAAAAATCTAGAAAACCCACTTCCCATATTTATTAAAGAAAATGAAGATGGTGCAACAGTTACAGGAATTCTATACAAATATTGATAATAAGCCTCTGTTCTAAAATTCAATTGATTTTTAAATGCTTTTTCAAAACCAATTCCAGAATGAAAACTTTGTGTGAAATTCATTTTTTTATTATGCAATTCTGTTGTTCCTTGCAAATGATACATGTATGTGTACATTGGTTGGGTTTGACTATGTAAACCCAAACCAGCAAATATTGCTTTATCTTTTTTAAGTCGTAATTTCCAACCCATTCTAGGTTCAATCTGACTAAACGAATTACTCAAAGAAAAATACTGATTATGCAATCCAAATGTAAAATCCATGTTTTCTTTCATTCTCCATTTCCATTGAATAAAAGGCTGAATCAGAAGTGCTGCTCCTTTATAACTCCATCTGTTAATGAAAAGTGTATGATCACTCGTTAAAACCGAATCAATCATATTAAATTGAAAACCATCTAAATTAATACCTGTTTTAATTAAATGTTTTTTGTCTATTTTATGATTTAAACTCAGAAACAATGATGACTTTGTTGTTTTAAAAGAATAACCCATCAAAGGATAAACAGAATCTAAAATGATATTCGTTTTAGATGAATCTATATGCCTCACAACATAGTTATGATTTGCATGTTGATTTTCTTGGCTAATAGCAATTGTAGAAGTAAAGAATGTTTTTTCACTTAACGTTTTCTTATAAACAAAACCCGTAACTCCCATAGCTGTTCCAAAGTATTGATCTCTATCACTTTCACCATATAACTCTGAGGTGAATTTTTTTTGATCAGAAATTAAAATTGAAATTTGACTTTTTCCACCAATACCAAAAAATGAAAGAGTTCCCCCTTTTTTTAGAGTCCAATTAAATTTGTAGGCAATATCTCCATAAACTGGAACAGCATCTGTACCAATACTAATTCCTAAGGATTTAAACAAACTCAACGTTGAATATCGGCCCATTACTAAGTAACTCGATTTTCTTTTCTTACTTAATGGTCCTTCTGATAAAAACTCAGTTCCTAAAAAACCAAATTGTCCAGTGAATTCATAATTATTACTATTTCCATTTCTTAATTTTAAATCGAAAATTCCTGAAGTACTATTTCCATATTGAGCAGGAAAAGCACTCATGAAAAAGTCTGAATTTCCTAAGATTTTATTGTTAAGTATTGTTACAGGTCCACCCGTACTTCCTGATATTGCAAAGTGTGATGGATTTGGAATATCAATTCCTTCAACTTTCCAAACAACACCCAAAGGAGAATTTCCACGAATAATAATGTCATTTCTGGAATCATCAGCACCTTGAACACCGGCAAAATTAGATGCCATTCGAGCAGGATCTGAACGAGAACCAGGGTAACGATTCGTTTCTTCAACACTAAATTGTTGAGCAGACAAAAGTGCCATTTCATTAATTACCTCTCCTTTTTTACGAGCAACAATTTTAACTTCTGGCTGATCAACATATGCCTCTAATAGTGTAATTTGTAATACCGTTTCTTTACCCGAATTTACCTCAACTGTTTGTGTTTTTGTTTCATAAGTTGAAAGTGAAATAATCATCGAATGTTTACCAACAGGTACACTTTTTATTTCAAAAGCACCATCTAAATCTGATAATACTCTATATTTGATAGTAGAATCACCTGTAAATATTTCAATCTTTGCACTTACTAAAGGGAAGTTTGTTTCATTGTCAACTACTTTACCTCTAACCGTTTGGGAAGGTTGAGCAAACGTAAAAATTGTTGTCAATATAAAAGCAATTGTGAATAGCGTTTTCATTTTCTAAACTTTAAAAGTTACGAAAATAATAAAACTTAAAAGAAAAAGTAAATAATAGCTTTAATATGTTCTAAATAAGTTAATTAATGCTATTTTGATTTTTGTGAAAATTCTTCTTTTGTCCAGTCTTTTTTGTAGACGTAAGTAAAATTATAAACATTAAGAGAATTCAAATAAAAATTTCTAATATTTGAATATATAATTTCATAATCCCCTTTATACCATAATGGAATAAATGCTGCATCTTTTATAAGTATTTTTTCAGCAGATGAGAAATACTTCATTTGACTAGATAATTTACTCGCCTTCTTACCTTGCTCAAATAATTTATCATATTCAGGATTTACATAACGCGATTTATTATAAAGAGAAGGAGTATCTTTTGATTTTGGTACATTTTTACCATAAAATAAACTTAAAAAAGATTCTGGACTTGGATAATCAGCATTCCAACCAGATCTAAACATTTCTGATTTAGCTAAATCAGCATCTGCTTGGGTTTGTTCAAAAGTTGAACCATCAATATTCACATTTATCCCTAATACTAATGAGATTTGTTTAGCAAACTCATCACATAATGAAGATTGAATTTCATCTATAGTGAATCTTAAGTTTACAGAACCAAAACCTTTTCCTCCTGGATAACCTGCTTCAGCTAGAAGTTGACGTGCTTTTTCAGGATTAAAAGAATAAGCATTTTCTTTTACCCCTTTAAAATCATAACCTCTAAATTCATCTTGTAAAGGTGGAACAATTCCATAATATCCCAATTCGTAATATTGGTTTTTTAAAACTTCTCTACCTATTTTCTCTTTATCAACAGCAAGACTAAAGGCTTGACGAACTTTTGGATTTTTAAAGCGTTCATCAGTATGATTAAATAAGAAATAGCTTGTTGTTAAAAATGGGTTGTTTGATAAAATTAAAACTGGAGGAACAGAGTTAAAATCTTGTAACCTTCCCTCTAACATTTTTGTAATTCTACTTGTTGGTAAACCAGCAATAAAATCAGTTTCATGTTTTTCAAACATTGCTAATTGAGTTAATTTTTTACTTTCAATAATAAACTCAATTCCATCTAAATAAGGTAAGCTATTTCCTTCATCATCCGTTAAATAGTAATCTTCATTTCTAATTAATACAATCGTATTAATTTCATTTTGCTTATACTCTTTAAATTTAAATGGACCTGTACCTATCATATCTTGCTCCAAATTTGCTTCATATATTTTTTTTGATGAAATTGCACAAGTAATGTGAGCTAATTTATTTAAAAAGTTATTGTCCTTTTCTTTTAACTTAAACATTACTTTATTTCCTTCAACATTTAATCCACTTATAGATAAAGATTTTCCATTATGGTATTCTTCAACACCCTGTAAATTGCCTTCAAAAACTAGATTGTAACCAGGTGAAGCTAATCCTTCTGAATTCTTCTTACAAATTAACTCTATAGTCGATTTTACATCTTCAACTGTTACAATTCTTTCTTCTTCATTTTTAAAAATAGAGTGAGGATGAAATTTAACACCTGATCTAAGTTTAAATTCATAAATTAAACCATCAGGACTTATTTTCCATGACTCTGCTAATTGAGGTTGAACTTTCAAATCTTTAGGATTTAAAGAAACCAACCCTTCCATAACTTGAGTTAAAACACTTGAAGAATAAACATCTCTAATTTCTCTTGAAACGAATGTTGATGGTTCATTATTTAAAGCCATTTTAAAAGTTCCACCAGCAAATTCAAAAGAAGATTTTGACGAATCACTGCATGAAATAAGAACAAATAAAAGACTAATAAATAGGACTAATTTGTACATATTATATAATATTTTATTGAAAATAATAATTTATAATATATTTCAAAAATCACACTGTTGATTAAAAACAAAAGAAGAAATAGAAATATCAATATCTACAAGGTTAGTGATTTTTGAGAATATTTTTAGTGTTTAATAAAAAAAAATTCGTTTAAATGGAAATATGTTAACAAAAATCAATACAAACCTTTAAATATTATAGAAATTGCTTTTAACAATTAGATCTAAAAAATTAAAAAAATAGCTTACATGCTCATATAAATTTATTGAAAAAACATGAAAAAATGAGTTGTTAATTTTTTTATAAAAATTGTTAATTGATTGAAAAAAATGTTATATTTGCTTTCATTAAAAATTGTAAAACTTCTTGCTATTACAATAATACAACGTAAATAGATGAAAATTTTTCTTATTTCACTAATTTTTAGCTTAACTGGTGCGGTTGCATTTGGTTCTCTCTCTATCGAAGGAAGTTATCAAGGTAAGAACTTATATGTTCAAAACCCAATGGATGATGATGGTTTTGGTTACTGCGCTACTAAAGTAACTGTTAACGGAGATATCTTACCTGGAGGAACTAGTATGGGTGCTTTCGAAATAGACTTTTCTATCTTTAATATTGAGATTGGAGAGCCTGTTTTTATTGTTATTGAGCATAATGATGGTTGTAAACCTAAAATTTTAAATCCTGAAGTATTATTACCTAGAAGTACTTTCAAAGTTTCAACAATAGAAGTAAATCAAAATGGATTACTTACTTGGAAAACAACTGATGAGCATGGTAAGTTACCTTTCATAATTGAACAATATAGATGGAATAAATGGGTAACTGTTGGTGAAGTTCAAGGTAAAGGCACTCCTTCTTTAAATTCATATGAATTTCAAGTTTCTCCTCACTCTGGAGAAAATATGGTTAGAGTAATTCAAATTGACCATTCTGGCGCTAAGAAAACATCTGCTAATGTTAAATTTAATTCAAGTGTTGCTCCTGTTGCGAAAAGTCCTGTTAAAGTAAAAAGTGTTATTAATTTTACTACCAACGGTAAAGCAATTGAAACTAGATATGAAATTCATGACGCATACGGAAGTATTGTAAAAAAAGGAGTTGGATCTTCTGTAAATTGTGAAAATTTAGTGAAAGGTTTGTATTACATCAGTTATGATAACATCACTGAACAGTTTATTAAAAGCTAAATAACTTATTAGATATACAAACCCTGAAGTTTTCTTCGGGGTTTTTTTTTGAGTAAAAATTATGATTAAGAAAATTGAACATCTAGGAATTGCAGTAAATAGTATTGAGGACTCAATAAAAGTTTTTGAAACCTTGCTTGGAACAAAGTGTTATAAAATTGAAGAAGTTGCTTCTGAAGGGGTTAAAACAGCTTTCTTACAGGTTGGAGAGTCTAAAATAGAATTACTTGAAGCAACAAATCAAGATTCACCAATTGCTAAATTTTTAGAAAAAAAAGGAAGAGGCATCCATCATATTGCATTTGATACATCTGATATCGAAAAAGAAATTGAACGATTAATAACAGAAGGATTTGAATTAATTCATAAAACTCCTAAAGATGGAGCTGATGGGAAAATAATTGCTTTCTTACATCCAAAAACTACAGAAGGCATATTGATTGAATTATGTCAAGATAAATAATCAATTATAATTCAATATTAAAATAAATCCAAAATTGTTTGATTACCTGTTAAATGATAAGCATTCAATCCTGATAATTTAGCGCCTTCCACATGACGAATTGTGTCATCTATAAATAAAGCTGAAGAAGGATTAATCGATTGGTCTTTACAAACAAAATCGAAAATTTCTGCATTTGGTTTTCTCATTCCTATTTCATGAGATAAATAGACTTTATCGAAAAAAGAATTCAACTTTTTATCTGTTGTTTTAGCCAAAGAGCGATTTACAGCTTGAATATGAATTTCATTTGTATTACTTAGTAAATAAAGCTTCTTTGTTTTTTTCAATTCCATTAACAATTCTAAATGTTCTTTTGGAAAATCTAATATCATAGCATTCCATGCGTGAACTACTTTGTTGGCTGAAGTTCCAACAGGTAAATAAGGTAATACTAAATTTATAAAATGCTGAGCTGAAATTTTCCCAATTTCGAGATCATCAAAAATAGATGTTTGATTTGCTTGAGCATACATTTCTTCAAAATTGATTAAGCCTAAATCTTGAAATGCTTTAGTAGTTAATGAATAATCTAAATTCAAAATCACTCCTCCTAAATCAAAAATAATTGTATCAACATTTGTATTCATAAAATCAAAGATAAAATTAGATTTTGATTTGGTTGATGCAACTCTTTAAATTTATTTGTAGGATTATCTCTATCTTCGTTAAAAAATGAAAAAATGAAATTATATCTAAATTCAACAAACTTCATCGATACAAATGAACCGATTGATTTATCGATTCCATTATCAAATACTAATGATAATTTAAGAGCTTGGTATGTGGATGCACCAGTAATTGAACCTGTCAGAAATGAAAATTTTGTTGGATTGGTTACAGAAGGTGCTGGTGTGAATTTTAGAAATATTTTTTTTAATCCACACGGCCACGGAACGCATACGGAATGTTTAGGACATATCACTCCTGTCATTCATTCTATAAATCAATCACTAAAAACTTTCTTTTTTACAGCTGAAATAATTACCATAACTCCAGAAGTTGTTCTTTTAGTAAATGGTGAAATTGATCTAGTTGTTACTGAAGATTTATTAAAGGATAAATTGAAAAATCAAACTGAAGCATTAATTATTAGAACATTACCAAACGATTCTGAGAAACAACATCGGAATTATTCAGAAACAAATCCTCCTTATCTTTCTATTAATTGTATTCATTTAATGAATGATTTTGGAGTGAAACATTTATTGATAGATTTACCATCTGTTGACAGAGAATCAGATGGAGGAAAATTAGTGTTTCATCATGCCTTTTGGCAAGTTCCCGAAAATCCTCAATTCGATAAAACGATTACAGAATTTGTTTATGTTGAAGATGAAATTAAAGACGGAAGTTATATTTTAAATCTTCAGACAGCGCCATTCGAAAATGATGCAACTCCAAGTAGACCAGTTGTTTATAGAGTATATTAAAACAAAAAAGTCAACCTAAATGGTTAACCTTTTTGCAAATAGTAGTAGTTGTGTATCTTAAAGAAATTTCTTTCTATAATTCTTTTTAAAAAAACAGGTTACATCTTCCATTTTCTGTAAACTTAATTACTCACATGATTTTTTTAAAAGAGGAAAATTAGAACTGTTAAACTCTATAATCAAACTAGAAAATGAAAACCGCCTCTCCAAGCAGTGCTCCTCTTTTATAAAAATGTCAAAGTGAAAATGAAAGATCATAACCTGTGTTTTCTCCTTATTTCTAAATCAAATATATAAACTTTGTTTAATTCAAATTTGAAGAATGAAGATTTGCAGATTTTCATCTTTCAAAACTAAGTTTTGAGTTATTTTTTAAATTTCTGAATGAATATTTTTACATTTTGTTTAAAAAATTAAACAGCTATAAAAAAAAGCTGCACATTATTGAGCAGCTTTTCAAATTTAAAAAATCTATTGTTACAATAAGTTTTCTAATATTTTAAAGAATAAATCTCTTTTTGCTGGAGATAATGGAACTTCAGAACCATCCTTCATTACTACAGAGCCCCCATTTCCTTTATCATAACGAGCAACGAAATCTAAGTTAATTAAATGTGATTGTTGAACTCTCAAGAAATTATGAGCAGATAATAATGTCTCATAGTCTTTCAACGTTTTTGAGACTAATATTTTCTTCCCTTCCGTTAAATAAAATGAAGTATAGTTTCTATCAGCTTCACAACGGATGATGTGATCTAATTCTACAATATGAACACTTTCTTGTGTTTTCAGTACCAATCTTCTTTTTTGATTTGGCTGAATATTTAAATGTAATGCATCAAATTGACTTTCTTCTTTCTTAGATCCTAATGTTTCCATTGCATGAATAACTGCTGCTTTTAATTCTTCAGGATCAACTGGTTTTAATATGTAATCTAAAGCACTAAATTTTATTGCTTTGATGGCAAATTCTTCATGTGCAGTAATAAAAATAACTTCGAAGTTTTTATTAGGAATGGCTTTTAATAGATCAAACCCTGTTCCATCTGGCATTTTAATATCTAAAAAAACTATATCTGGGTTATGCTCTTCAATTGCTTTGATACCTGTTTCAACGCTTTCCCCAGCAGGAATTGCTTCAATGTCTAAACCAAACGAATTAATCATTTTTGCGATTAAATCTCTAGTCCTGTTCTCGTCGTCAATTATAATTGCCTTCTTCATTTTTCTAGTTTTTGGGAGAATTTGTGTCAACCTGATAAGGTAACGAAATTAATATTTTTGTTCCAGTTTGCAACTCTTTATTAAAATCATCAATAATTAAATACCCGTCTGCTTTGTATTTCATATTTAAATTATTGATTCTTTCTTTAGTGATGTTTAATGCCATGCTTGTATGATCTTTTCGCTTTTTATTCTTTTCAGAATTTGATCTTCCAATACCATTGTCAATTATCTCAATGTGCAGCATCTCTTTTTCTCGCTTGAAGATAATTTTTATAAATCCACCTTCAACGGTATGTAATTGTCCATGTTCTATAGCATTTTCAATAAATGGCTGTGTGATCATTGGTGGTATCATAGCATGATCTAACATCATATTCTCATCCATTTCTATGTCAAATTCAAATCGGTCTTCAAAACGTAATTTTTGTGTTTCTAAATATTTTTGAAGTATTTCCATTTCTGTTGTAATCGGTATGAATTCTTTGGGTGAATTTTCAAGTATTAAACGAATCAAGCGAGAAAAATTAACCAAAAATTTTGTGGAGTTTTTGGTGTCATTATCATAAATATAACTTTGAATCACTGACATTGCATTGAAAATAAAATGAGGATTCATTTGAGTTCGAAGCAATGTTTGTGACATTTCAGCTTCTTTTTGCTGCTGTCGGATTTTATTTTGATTTTGACGCGAAATTATAATAACACCAGCCAAAATAATTATTATGATAAAACCAATAATAATATAGGTTTGGAAGCTGTTTCTTAATTCCGTGTTTTCTAATTTCGTTGAAGTAATAACACGTTCTTGTCTCTGACGATCAATAGAATCAGCTTGCATAGAAATTAACCGTTCTCTTTGTTCAGAACGATATAATTCTCCTAATTCTGCTATTTTGGTAGAGGCTTGTAACGAAGTATTACTATCTACAAAATTCAAATATTTAGTTAAATACCAAAGTGATAATTTTAATTTTCCTGTTTTATCATACACCTCAGAAATAATCCTATATGTAGGATAAATCTGACTTTTTGAACCAAATTGCTCTCGAATTTCAATAGATCGATTCAAATAATTTAAAGCAATTTGATATTTTTTCTTAATCAAAAAAACAGTACCTACATTATGATAAACACCGGCGATCTTTTCTCTATTTCCAGTTGATTCGTAATAGACTAAGGCTTGATTAAAATTACTAGCAGCTAAATCGTATTGTTTGAAATCAGAGTATACCATCCCAAGATTATTATGTGCTTCTCCTAATCCATTGTTATCTTTTAGTTTAGATAATAACTCAATTCCTTTTAAATTAACTTCAATTGCTTTTTTAAATAACTTTCTATCTTTATAAATTGTTCCTAAATTAATCAATGCTAATGCCATCTGACGTTGATCATGGATTTGTTTCGAGTACTCATATGATTTATTAAAGAAAAATTCGGCATCTTTCAGATTCGAAATCGATTTTTGTGACATACCTAATTCACGAGAAATTCGAGCCATTTTAGGTAAATCGTTTGCTTCTGTCGCTAAACGATTGGCTATCAGATTTTTTGCAACACTTAATTCAACTTGACCAAAAAAATCGTAAATCTTTGCTTGTATATTAAAACTTTCAGCAATTACACCTTTATTAGCTGAGCGACGTGCATATTGAATTGAATTATCGGTGTAATAAAATGCAGAATCTTTGTTATTATTCAGCATAAAATTATAAGCTATTTTAGCGTATGCCTCTGAAATATTGGCATTATTTCTCGATTTTTTTGCAATTTCTAAAGCTTCATTTAAATAGATAATTGCCTTTTCAAAACCAAGTGTTTTACTTTGATATAGCCCTAAATATTTATAAATTTCAAATTTTACTTCTTTTGATGAAAGCTTATTTAAGAAGGGCTCAAGCGCTAATATATCTTTATAGAAATTCTCTTGATTTCCTTCAATTTCTTCAATTTGAATTGTGAATAATAACGCTTTAAAACGTTGTAAATCATCTAAACTTCTACTTTTTTGAAGAATAACATGAGAAATTGAATCAGCTAAGTAAATATTATGATTTTTATAAAACTCTCCTAAATTTAATAGCCGAGTAAATTTTCGGGTTTCATTTTTCTCTCTATTTAAAGCGCTCTTTAAACGTAACTCTTCATTCTTTTGCCCGAAAACAAAAGTTGATTGCATTAAAAAAAATGCCAGTATAGTGCAAAAATGTTTTAAAATTCTAGTTTTCATTTATCTGTGTTAAAGATATCATTTTTAAAATATCTATGATCATTTTTTGCTTCTAATTTTAAGCGAAAATGGTTATTTTATTAAGTCTTTTCTATCTGTTAAAAACATTTAAGCCCTTAATTATAATCGTTATTTTTATTTTTTGAACTTCATTTTAACATGGCGATTTACTTTATTTACTGAAAAAAAATCGAGATTATTCACTAACTTTGCAAATTCAAAAAAAATCTTAGAAAAATGGAGTATAATTTTAGCGAAATAGAACCAAAATGGAGAAAATTCTGGGCTGAAAATAAAACATTCAAAGCAGATAATTCATCTGAAAAACCGAAGTTTTATGCTTTAGATATGTTTCCTTATCCTTCTGGCGCAGGTTTACATGTTGGGCACCCACTTGGTTATATCGCTTCTGACATTTATACTCGTTTCAAACGTTTACAAGGTTTTAATGTTTTGCATCCAATGGGTTACGATTCATTTGGTTTACCTGCTGAACAATATGCGATTCAAACAGGTCAACATCCTGTAATTACGACTGAAGATAATATTGCTCGTTACAGAGATCAATTGGATAAAGTTGGTTTTTCATTTGATTGGGATAGAGAGGTAAGGACTTCTTCTCCAGAATATTACAAATGGACGCAATGGATTTTCATTCAATTATTTGATTGCTGGTACAATAATACAAGTAACAAAGCTGAACGGATTTCAGGTTTAGTTGCTGAATTTGAATCAAATGGTAATACTAAAGTAAATGCTTGTTCTGATTACAATAACACGTTTTCTGCAACTGAATGGAAAGCCTTCACCGAACAAGAAAAAGAAGCAATTCTTCAAGAATACCGTTTGGCTTATTTAGCTGATTCATGGGTAAACTGGTGCCCTGCTCTAGGGACAGTTTTAGCAAATGATGAAATTGTAAATGGTGTTTCTGAACGTGGTGGTCACCCAGTTGAACAAAAATTAATGCGTCAATGGTCGATGCGAATCAAAGCATATGCAGAACGTTTAATTCAAGGTTTAGAAAATGTAGAATGGACAGATTCTATCAAAGATATTCAACGCAACTGGATTGGAAAATCAATCGGTGCATCTGTTCGATTCCCCCTTTGGAGGGGGATTGAGGGGGAGGCAACTCCAGAACATTCAATAGAAGTTTTCACTACACGTCCTGATACTATTTTTGGAGTTTCATTTATGGTGTTAGCTCCGGAACATCCTTTAGTTGAAGAAATCACAACGGTTGAATACAAAGATGCTGTTGAAAACTATAAAAAAGCGGCTTCTTTAAAAACGGAACGTGATCGTCAGTCAGATGTGAAAAACATTACAGGACAATTCACTGGAGCTTATGCCATTCACCCTTTTACAGGTGATAAAGTTCAAATATGGATTGGAGATTATGTATTAGCTTCATACGGAACTGGTGCTGTTATGGCTGTTCCTTGTGGTGACCAACGTGATTGGGATTTCGCAAAACATTTCAATTTAGAGATTAAAAATATTTTCGCTGATAAAGATATTACAGAAGCAGCTTATACTGAGAAAGATGCTGTAATTGCTAATTCTGATTTCTTAAATGGATTAGCAGCAAAAGTTGCTATGCAAAAAGCTATCGAGGCAATTGAAACAAAAGAAATTGGTAAAGGAAAAACGAATTACCGTTTGCGTGATGCTGTATTTTCAAGACAACGTTATTGGGGTGAACCTTTCCCGGTTTATTACAAAAATGGATTGCCAGTGATGATTGAAACGCAACATTTGCCAATTATTCTTCCTGAAGTAGAAAATTATTTGCCAACTGCAGATGGTCAACCACCGTTAGGGAATGCTAAAACATGGGCATGGGATACTACTAAAAATGACGTGGTTTCAACTGAATTGATTGACAATAAAACGATCTTTCCATTGGAATTAAACACCATGCCAGGATGGGCAGGAAGTTCATGGTATTTCTTACGCTATATGGACGCTCAAAACGAAGCCGAATTTGTAAGTAAAAAACAAGCAGATTACTGGGGACAAGTGGATTTGTACATCGGTGGTTCTGAACACGGAACAGGTCACTTATTGTACTCTCGTTTCTGGACAAAATTCTTATTTGATCAAGGATTTATCAATTTTGATGAGCCTTTCAAAAAGATGATCAACCAAGGAATGATTTTGGGGAGAAGTAGCTTTGTTTACCGAATCAAAGACACAAATAAATTTATAACTAACTCTTTAAAATCGAATTACGATACGATTCCATTACACGTTGACATTTCAATCGTTGATAATGATAAGTTAGATATTGAAGCATTTAAAAAATGGCGTTCTGATTATGCAAATGCTGAATTCATTTGCGAAGAAGATGGAACATACATTTGCGGTCATGAGGTCGAAAAAATGTCGAAATCGAAATTTAACGTTCAAACACCTGATGAATTAGTAGAAAAATTCGGAGCTGATACCTTAAGAATGTATGAAATGTTCTTAGGTCCATTGGAACAAAGTAAACCTTGGGATACAAAAGGGATTAACGGAGTTCACAATTTCTTACGTAAGCTTTGTCGTTTGTTTGAAGGAGAATTAATTGCTGGCGAACCGACAAAAGAATCGTTAAAAACATTACATAGAACAATCAAAAAAATTGGTGATGATTTAGAGCGTTTTTCATTCAATACAGGAGTGTCTAACTTCATGATTTGTGTAAATGAATTGACGGATCAAAAATGTAACAACAAAGCTATTTTAAAAGAAATGGTGATTTTACTTTCTTCATATGCACCACATTTATGTGAAGAGTTGTGGGTAAAATTAGGCAACGAAGCAGGGACATTGAGTTATGCTAAATTCCCAACATTTGATGAAAGCATTTTAGTTGAAGCCAATTTCTCTTACCCAGTTTCATTTAATGGAAAAGTACGTTTCAAGGTGGAATTACCTTTAGCCATGAATGCTCAAGAAGTAGAAAAAGAAGTGATGAGCAAGGAAGAAGCGAAAAAATACTTGGATGGAAAAGATCCTAAAAAGGTGATTGTTGTTCCAGGTAGAATTGTAAATGTTGTTTTGTAGGATTTAAATTACAGATTGGCAGTTTACTAATTACCAGATTTAATAATTATTTAGATACTAAAAAAGCGAATCAAAATTAATTGATTCGCTTTTTTATGATTAATGTTTTAAGATCCTATTTCGGAGAAAAAGTGCCGCCTTTTACTTCCATACCGTTAGCAAACGTTTTTTCTATAGTTACCTTTCCATTTTCGTTGTAAACTATGAATTTTCCGTGTTTTATACCTCCTTTATAATTGATTTCAGAGGTGATTTTTCCTCTTCTATCATATTGTTTCATTGGTCCGTCTAATTCACCTTCTTTATAGTTTGTAACGATTGCAGGCATTTTTCCTCCAGGGTAATATGCAATCCATTCTCCCTCTTTTTTACCATTTTTGAAATCGCCTTCTTCTGTTTTTCTAAAATCTTTTGCTGAATAAGATGCTGAATGTCCATTTTTTATACTTTCTTTAATTTCACGTCCTTTCATGAAACCATAGTTAACTTTAGATTTTTCTTTAACTACTTTATAAGTCACCACATCTTTTGGACTTCCATTTTCGAAGTAATCTATCCATTCTCCTGTTTTAAAGTTGTCTTTATAAAAACCAGTTAATTTTGGATGACCTGATGGATAAAATGATTTCCAAACACCATTCATTAATCCTTTTTTAAATGAAACTGAATTCTTTAAAACAGCATTGTCCCAATAATTCAACCATTCTCCTTCTTCTTTTCCATTTACGTAAACTCCATCCATTAATAAGACTTCATTTTCGTACCATGTTCTCCAACGACCATTTTTCTCATCGTTTGCAAAATCACCTTCTTTAAATTTCTTTCCGTTTTGATACCAATATGTCCAATGACCTGTTTTTTTATCATCTGTGTATTCGGCAGTATATGAAACTTGATTTCCTGTTGGATACCAATAAGTCCATTTACCGTTTTGCTTGTCTTTTAAAAATGAACCCTGCATATCCGACGAACCAGTATTGGTGTACCAAGTCCACTCCCCTGTTTTTTGACCTTCTAAATATTGACCTTTCACTTGTAAACGCTTCTTGTCATAAAAATATTGGTAATCACCATCTAATAAACCATTTTTGTAATGTGTGATTTTTTCCGTTTCACCTGTGTAATATGAATAGATCCATTCACCATCCATTTTTCCATTTTTGAAACTTCCCGTTAACAATTTGTATCCATAAATACTATTTTCTTCAAATGGACCATCTTTTAAACCATCTTTATAAACGTAATATTCTTTTAATGCTCCAGTGTTATGATAGACAAACATCTCACCTGTTCCATTTGTAATGGTTTGTGTGTGAACAGAATCGTCAATCCAAAATGAGCGAACATAGTTTACGCTATCTAATTCTTCTTCTTGTGATTTTTCTTTTCCATCAATGTAATAATATTTCCAAATACCAAAAGGCCTATCTTCTTTAAAACTTCCTTCTTTTGCTAATTTTCCATTTTCATTCCATTCACGAGAGATACTATCTTGCTTATCCATTTTGAAATATCCTTCTTGTTTAGGTTTTCCATTTGAATAATAAACCATCACTTTTCCATTCAATTTCCCTCTATAATAATTACGTTCTTCTTCTATTGAACCAAACTTATCGAAGTAAATCCATTTTCCGTGATTGTCTTCTGTCTCTCCTAATTGGTCGACATAATATGAACCTGTTGATTGAATTTTAGTTTTATTAAAATCCCAATATTGTGATACTTTTTTTGAGAGATTTTCTTTTTTAATTTCTTGTGCAAAGAATAAAGAAGGTAGAAAAATTAAAAGAAAGCAGCTGTTCTTAAACATATTTAAAAGTTTATTAAATAACTTGATTTTTAATATTTGTTACATTATTTTAAGAATTCCCCTGACAAGCAAGAAAGCTCCAAATCCAAGAAAAATGATCCCAATAAAATGATTTAATGCTATTAATCTTTTCTCTGTAACTAATGGTCTCAATTTTTTTGCACCCATTATTTTTAAAAAGTCAATGGAGAAATAAGTAATTAAAATTATTATTACAAAAGGTAATTGTGATTCTTTTCCATGTATAGTTAAAATACTAAACCAATAGAAAATTACCATTGGATTAAAGAAATTTAATATAAATCCTTTGAAAAATAATTTCCAATAATTTGGTTTAATTACATTTCCATCCTCATCTAAAACAACTTTTTTTTGTTTTTTAAAATAGGATACCATTCCATATGTTAAGAATAAGATTCCTGCAATTAATTTAGCTATATCATTGTTTACTCCTGCTTCTGTAATTGAGGCTACTTTCGAAAAGAAAAAATATACTAAAGCAATGTAAATTAAGTCACTAAGTAAAACTCCAGCGTCAAATGTAATGGCAGAACGAACACCTTTGCGAATACTTGTTTCTAATAGCACAAAAAAGACTGGGCCAATCATTATGCTTAAAACAAGTCCTGTAATAATTCCTTCTATAACAAATTCAATCAATTTTTTTCAGGTTGTGTATTCTACAAATATAACATTTTCCTTATTTATGCAATTATTAAAAGCGTTGAAAAACGGATTTGTAAAAAAATATCAGGTTATTTGCTGAAATAATTCATTTTTAAAGGAAGTTCATTACATTTGCATTAATGAATGGAAAAATGGATTTTGTTACATTCAAAAACTAATTTATTTTAAAAATTATGAAGATTGCAGCAGCAAATAAAAAATTAGATGAAATCATTGCGAAAGTTTCAAAAGACGGTGTTTTAGCAAGTGGTTTAATTGAAGATTTGAAAGAATTAAGAGAGTTTGCTCTAAAAGAACAAGATCCATTAGTGGTTAAAGTATTACGTTTAACTTATGAATTTTTAAGTGAGCGTGAAGCATTTGATGTAAAAGGTCAATTTGAAGAAGACGAAGAAGGAAATGAATATCCTTTGGAAATTGAAGACCAAGAAAACTTATTGTATTTGTTAGATCTATTGAAAAAAGCAGATCACAAAATTAATCGTGAGGAAATTAAAGATTACAGATCAGCTTTAAAATTAGAGTTGTATTAATCAAAATAAGATTGAAACAAAAAGGGGGAAATTTGATTTCCCCCTTTTTTGTGTTCGATTATTTAGAAATTATTTAATCCCTTTCAATTTCTTATTTACTTCTTCAACTTTCACTTCTTGAGCTTTGATTTCAGATTTCTTTTTCTCTTGGTCAGCCTTATTTTGTTCGATTTTTTTCTCAGCATCTTCAATCTTTTTCTTGTAATCTTCGATGTCTTTCTCGTAACCAGCCTTATCTTTTTCTAACGATTCTTGTTCTTTTTGAAATCCTTTTAAGATTTTTTCTTGATCTTTCACTTCTTCATCTACAAACTCTTTTGCTGAATTAATTCCAAATTCTTTTAATCTTTCCGACATGGCTGAATATTGAGCTTTATGATCTGAACTAGACATGTAAGCACCTCCTAAATCGAATGCAAAAGCAACTATTACATTTCCATCTTTCGCACTTACAATTTTAACAAATCCATCAAACATTTTTTCTCCCATTTCTTTTGTTTGAGCCTGCATTGAAGAGTATTCACCTTTTGAAGAATTGTATTTTCCTCCCCAATCTTTTACCTCATCTTTAATGCGTTTTTCCATGAAATCTTGAGTAACATAAGGGATTGTAACTAAAATAGCATTCTTGCTGCCTGCATTAAATGTGCTGTTTTTTTCATCAATCACAATATTTTGAGAAAATGTAATAATTGAAAATAAAATGGTGGTAATAGATAATAAATACTTTTTCATTGGTAATAAATTTGTCTTTAATTAGTAATAAGCATGTTTGTAATTTTAAATATAGCTTTTTTTTTCAATTTCGAATACAAAGGCAAATTCTATTCCATTTTTCATTAATTTTAGACCATGCAATTCAAAGATATCATTGGACAACAAGAATTAAAAAATCATTTTATTCAAAGAATACAAAATGAGAAGATAAGTCATGCCCAATTAATTCTTGGTAAACCTGGTTATGGTGCACTTCCATTGGCACTTGGATATGTTCAATATTTGTTTTGCGAAAATAAGTCAGAGACAGATAGTTGTGGGCAATGTTCTTCTTGCAAAAAAGTACAGGATTTACAGCACCCTGATTTACATTTTTCTTTTCCTGTAGTTTTAGCAATTGACAAAAAATCAGATGCCTTTTTACCGCAATGGAGAGAACAAGTAAAAGAAAATCCTTATTTCAATTTGACGCAATGGATTAAACGAATTGATTCTAAAGAGCGAAAACCAGTTATCGGAACGGATGAAAGTCAAGAAATTATCAAGAAATTAAGTCTAAAATCATACGAAGGCGGATTTAAAGTCATGATCATTTGGATGGCAGAAGAAATGAATCCAGCTTGTTCCAATAAATTATTGAAAATTTTAGAAGAACCACCTGCTAAAACCTTGTTTTTATTAGTGTGTGAATCTCCTGAATATATTTTACCAACGATTATTTCAAGAACACAATTGGTAAAAACTCCAAGAATCAATATGACCGATTTCAGTCATTTCTTGAGAGCAAAACATTCGCTAAATTCAAGTTCAGCGGATAGTTTAGCTGCTCGAACTGATGGAGATTACATTGAAGCGTTAGAAATGCTAGGTGATCATCAAGAAGAAGATGAAAACCGTGATTTGTTTATCAAATTGATGCGTGTTTGCTACAAAAAAGATGTACTTCCGATGATGGATTGGGCCGAAGAGGCAAGTGCACTTTCAAAAGATCGTCAAAAAGTATTTTTACGTTATGCGTTACACATGTTTAGACAAAGTATGTTGCGTAATTATACCGAAAATCAATTAACACGCGTTTCTGAAGAAGAAGATGCCTTTTTGAAAAACTTTGCACGTTTCATCACTGGAAACAATGTCTTTGATTTCATAGACACTTTTAATGATGCCCATTACCACATTGAACGAAATGCGCATGCAAAAATTCTATTCACGAATTTGTGTTTTAAGGTGATGCGTTTTATTCATTTTGCTTAGGGGCTGAATAATAGTTGTGACAATCATCAATCGAATGAAATATATATATACAATCCTAATTATACTTTTATTTTACTCTTGCAATAATCAGAATAAAAAAATGAGTAATTCTGATTTGGTTGAGAATGATAGTATTAGAGATAACCTACAAAAAACTGATAAAGAAGAATTATCTAAGAACAATGAACAAAAAGTAATTGTGGGTTCTTTACAATTTAAGCTGGATAGTAAAGATCAAAAAGTTAGATATCTAAACACTCTCATTAACCCTAACAATATCAATAAGGAAGTCAAATCTGGAAAATCAAATGATGTAGAATATTTTACTACTTACCTTGGACAGATTACACTGAACAATGAAGAAAATTATGTGTTTAAACAGTTCTATACAATTCAGGCAGCTATCGAAAAACACGGACATAGTGTAATTGTTTTTGTAAACAAACATAGTGCATCTTATTATGACATGGAAATGCCAGAAAATTTACCTATTGATTTAAAAAATGAATCATTTAGATATAAGCTTAATAATGATACATTGATTATGAAACTTGAACACGTTTCAGAAAATGATTTAATATTGAGAAATACACATAAAGCAGAATAGCTAATTTGGTTCACAAAAATACACAAGACAAAGTTCTATTTTAAAACCATTATTAGCCATTTTAAAAGAATAAAACCTTTGGAAATTAACAGTAATTGAAAAACTAAACATGAAATTCATAACAATAATATTATTAATCATTTCATTTACATCTTGTGTTGAATCTAAAAAAACAGAAAATGAACCAAAAATTCAACAAGAATTTAAAGAAGGAATTACCTATGATGCGATAGTTAAACATGTCATAATTGGTAATTTTGATGGTGATGGTAATAAAGATGAATTAAAAGAATCTTTAATTAGTTCGATCGATAATAAATCAATTGATGCTTTACCTAAATTAGAATATGATTCCCTTGTAACTATAATTTTTAATAAAAAACCAATATTATCCATTAAATCAAAAAGTGAAAACATTCCCGAATTAATGTTATCGAAAGATGGTTCATTCGGACTATTGTATGCTAAAAACGAAGGAGACTTAAATAAAGACGGATCTGATGAAATTTCAATTGTTGTTGACTTAGCAGATTGGTCAGCATGCAATCATTGTTCTGTATATTCATTGAAAAATGGAAAGTGGATCGAGTATGCAAAGTTCGATATTCGTGAATGGCAGATTAACAAGGATTTTAAAGGATTCATATCTAAAAATAGAAATGGTGCTTTTAATGTTTTAACATTTGATTCAGAGGTAAATGAAATATTAAAACCTTTAAATGAAGTTTTAGTAACAGCTCCTAATGATAACCCACAGATAAGAAAAAAGTGAACCGAACGTCAATGCGCCAAGAGTTAAATATTCAATCAAATTTCTATTTAAACTCATTCTAAATTGACCTTTATGACAATCAAATGACATTTCTTTTTGATCTGTAGATTAAATTTGTGTTAAAATAGGATAAAATGCTCAACAACTTTCATAGTATTGCGTTTACCCACAGGAACTTAGATGTTTCA
>CALPRR020000010.1 GCA_943326025.2 Candidatus Kuenenia stuttgartensis
CAAAATTTATTGAATAAGAGGGATTATATTATCGAATATGAATTTTTGAATATAGAAAATGGCTTACCCTCAAGGGATGTTTTTTGTGTTGCACAAGACAAAAAAGGATTTATTTGGTTTGGTTCAAAAAATGGACTTTGCCGCTATGACGGTAAAAATTTTAAGTATTTCACCACAAAAGAGGGCTTGCAATCGAATTATGTCGTAAATATATATGTTGACAATCAAAACCACATTTTTATCGCCTATTCAGATCAGTGGGTGTTAAATCAAATTAGTGACAAATATGATGTCATAGATGCTAATTCGTTTAAGATTACAACGTATAAAAAATTTCTCAAAAAGAACCTTCCACCAAAATTTCCTGACTCATTTATAAAACTCCAATATGTTAAATTTTCAAGTGATTCTATAGAAAAAAATAAAACAATTTCATTCTGCAAAAATCAGGGTATAAAAATTGGTGATATTGATAAAGTGAGTTTATATTCTTTTGATGATAAGAATAAAATTATAACTTCACCAGAAGGAGTTTTTTTAATTGAAAACAAAAGAATCTACAAAATACTTGAAACACTTACTCTTAGTTTATATGGGTTTAATATTTTTCGGGATTTGTTTAAGGATGCGAATAACACTATTTGGTTATGCGCTAATAAGGGAGTGTATAAAATAAAGATTAAACCTAATTATTTTAAAACCTATTTCACAACCGAGGAACTAAAACAGGAACCAGACCCTCAAGCAAGAGGAATTTTTGTTAGCACTTCAGAAGGCAATAAATCTATTACAGCACATATTGGAGGGGTTTTTCTAAAAAAATCCAATAAAATAGAATCTATAATTACTTTACCTCCTGGTTGGGGTGTAATCCAAATCAAAGATCAACTCTATTTATCGACTCCAAATCAACTGAATATTTTTCAAGCAAAATCTTTAAAGATGATTCAGTCAGTTCCATTACCTTTTAAAAAGGATGGGTATGTCAATTATATTTTTCAAAAAAATGAATCTACACTATTACTTGGAAGAGATGAAGATATCATAAGTTTTGATCTAAACAATCATGTCAACTATTTGCTTTCTTACAAATCTTCTCAAATACCAAAAGTTAAAAAGGTATACCGCATTTTCAATACTTCTAAAGGCATAATAGCACAAGCCGAAAATGGCCTTTTCCTTATCCAAAACAACCAAATTGTAGACTATTTTGGTCCTTTTGCGAAAGATAAAAAAAAATACCTGCCAATTAAATGTATGCATGATGCGCATGAGGATAAAAATCATGATATATGGATTGCAACCAATGGACAGGGACTTTTCAAATGGGAATGGAATAAGCAGGCTGGAAATGCTAAGATAGTAAATTACACAATTTCAGAAGGTTTACAAAGCATGCTACTCTATCGAATTGAGGAAGATGAAGATGATAATCTATGGATTAGCTCTGATGATGGATTAATTCGATTCAATAAAACTTTGATGAATTTTCAATTGTTTACAATAAAGGATGGTTTATCAAATGATGAATTCAATCGTGGTTCTTCATTCAAAGCAAAAGATGGTCAAATCTATTTTGGGTGTATCAATGGAATTGTAGCTTTTGATCCGAAGCAAATCAAAATAAATAAAATAAAGGAAGCACCTTTTCAGATATTATCCATAATGAAATATGGAAATGAAGGCGAAAAGGAACTTTTAAGTTCATTTTTAAAGAATAAACGAATTGAATTGTATCATGGAGACAAATTAGTAAGATTTGAATTTATTTTATTGGACTATTCGCCACGATTAAAAAAATATTCCTATAGAATTAAGGGATTTCAAGATAAATGGATTTCAATCACTTCACGCAGTATTACGCTTGGTCAACTTCCAGCCGGAGAGTACATTTTAGAAATAAAGGCGCAATCAGACGATGGTACTTGGCAAAAACAAATTCTTGAAGTCCCCATTTTTATAACTCCTCCTTTTTATTTGAAAACGTGGTTTATAGTAATTTTATTTTTATTTTTCTTACTAATGACTTTTGGAATAATATGGTACCGAAGTCGACTACTTAAAGCACAAAAAAGAAGACTTGAAAAAATAATTATAGATCGCACAGAGGATTTACAAAGAGCGCTTGGTGATAAAGACATACTTCTGAAAGAATTACATCATCGTGTGAAAAATAATTTGCAAATAGTAACAGGATTATTGGATCTTCAAAAAGCACGTATGACCGATAAAAAAGCAATTGAAGCTTTGGATGAAGGTAAAATCAGACTTTCGAGTATTGCATTAATTCATCAAAATTTCTATAGAGGAACCAATTTAGAGACTATTTCCTTTAAAATATTTTTAACAGATTTAGTAATTGCTGTAAAGCAACTTTTTGAAAATGAGCATCGTATTATTGATTGTGTTATTCAATCAGATGATATACCAATAGATATTAATATTGCTATTCCACTTGGTTTAATTGTGAATGAACTGTTAACAAATTCATATAAATATCTTCCAGCAGAGCAGTCAGATAAAAGAATTGAAATCAACTTAGTTATTTTAGAAAATGGTAAATATGAATTTACATATAGAGATAATGGACCAGGCTTACCACCAAACGTTGATTTTGAAAATTCTCATACTCTTGGTTTACGTTTAATGAGTGGTTTAACGGAGCAAATAAATGGGTCGATAAACTATAGTTTTGAGAGAGGAAGTGTTTTCGTCATTCAGTTTAATTCCGAATTAAATAAATAAAATTTCAATGGAAAGAATAAAAGTGGGAATAGTTGAAGATGAAATGATCATCGCAGAAACAATTTGTCTGGCGCTTCAAAATTTGAATTATGATTATTGTAAACCTGCTCGTTCATTTGAAACTGCAATTCAAATGATAGAAAGTGGAAAACCAAATGTTGTATTATTGGATATCAATCTTAATGCTAAATTAGATGGAATAGATTTAGGTCATCACATAAATGCAAATTATTTTATTCCAATAATTTATTTAACTGCCAATAGCGATAAGGCTACAATTGATCGCTGTAAAGAAACGTTACCGAATGCTTTTCTAATCAAACCATTTAGTAATGAAGAACTTTATTCTGCTATTGAAATAGCTGTATTTAATCACTCTGTTAAATCAGAAAATTCTACAGATGCTCAAAGTAAAATATTAACGCATACTATCAAAAAGTATCAATTGACTTCTCGAGAGGAAGAAATTATTTTATTAATTTCAGAAGGATTAAGGCATAAAGAAATAGCTGAAAGGCTCTTTCTATCTCATGCAACTGTAAAAAAACATATATATAACCTTTACCAAAAATTAGGAGTTCAATCGAGTATAGATGCTTTGAATAAACTTCAAGAAGGGTAAATTTATAAAACTTTTTACTACAAAAAAAGCCATGTTCAACATTTGAACATGGCTTTCTAAATTTATAAAAAACTATTTCTTATAATTCAAACTTAATCCCTTGCGCTAAAGGTAAGCTGTCTGTATAGTTAATAGTATTTGTTTGTCTTCTCATGTAAACTTTCCAAGCATCAGATCCAGACTCACGTCCACCACCTGTTTCTTTTTCACCTCCGAAAGCTCCACCAATTTCAGCACCAGAAGTTCCGATATTTACGTTTGCGATACCACAATCAGAACCTGCATATGATAAGAATAATTCAGATTCTTTTAGGCTGTTAGTCATGATTGCTGAAGATAATCCTTGAGGAACACCATTTTGGATTTTAATCGCATTTTCTAAACTTCCAGAATATTTTAATAAGTATAAAATTGGAGCAAATGTTTCATGTTGAACAACAGCGAAACTATTATTAGCTTCAACGATTGCTGGTTTAACGAAACATCCTGATTCGTAACCTTCTCCTGTTAAAACACCACCTTCAACGATGATTTTAGCACCTTCTGCTTCCGCTTGTTTCAATGCTGCTAAATATAAATCTACAGCTTGTGTATCGATAAGTGGTCCAACGTGATTATTTTCATCTAATGGATTACCAATTCTGATTTGTTTGTAAGCGCTAACTAAAGCTTCTTTTACTTTATCGTAAACTTCTTCATGAACAATTAAACGACGAGTAGATGTACATCTTTGTCCAGCAGTACCAACAGCACCAAAAACAGCACCTGGAACAACCATTTTTAAATCAGCTGTTGGAGTAATAATGATTGCATTGTTTCCTCCTAATTCTAATAATGATTTTCCTAAACGAGCACCAACTGCAGCGCCAACAGATTTACCCATTCTTGTTGAACCTGTCGCAGAAACTAAAGGAACACGCGTATCTTCAGCCATTAATTTCCCGATTTCAGCTCCACCAATGATTACACAAGAAACTCCTTCAGGAACTCCATTTGCTTCAAATACTTCTTTTGTAATTTGTTGACAAGCAATTGCTGTAATAGGTGTTTTTTCTGATGGTTTCCAAACACAAACGTCACCACAAACCCAAGCTAAAGCTGTATTCCAATTCCAAACAGCAACTGGGAAGTTGAATGCAGAAATAATTCCTACAATTCCAATTGGGTGGTATTGCTCATACATTCTGTGTCCTGGACGTTCAGAGTGCATTGTTAAACCGTATAATTGTCTTGATAAACCTACTGCGAAATCACAGATATCAATCATTTCTTGAACTTCTCCTAATCCTTCTTGTAATGATTTCCCCATTTCATAAGAAACCAATTTCCCTAAAGAATCTTTGTAGAAACGTAAACGATCAGCTAATTGACGAACGATATCACCTCTTTTAGGAGCTGGAATTGTTCTCCAAACTTTATAAGCTTCTTGTGCTTTTAAGATTACTGCTTCATAATCTGCTTCAGTAGCAGAATTAACAGATGCAATTAATTTTCCATCTACAGGAGAAATTGAATCAATTCTTTCACCACGAGTTTTAAACCATTTGCTTCCCATTGAAGCGCCATTGTTTACTTCGTCAATTCCAAATTGAGCTAAAATTTCTTGTATTCCTAGGTCATTCATTACTTCAGCCATAGTATGTTTAATTTTTGATTATTTTTTGCGTTACAAAATTAACGTATTTTATTGAGAGTTGTTATATTTTTGGTTCATTTTCTGATGAATAAAAGAACTTTTTATGTTTTTTAACATTTCAAGAATCGAATTTTGATTTATGGAGGCAATATAAAATCAAAAAGCGATTCGAGGGATCGAATCGCTTTCTGCTAACTTAAATTAACCTAACCACTATTCACTGAAAAAAGAGTCTAGTATATATATGAAGCAATACTTTAATGTTTTGTTTAACAAATGTAATATAGATGTGTTAAATTTAAAACATAGAAATAATTCATTCAAGCAATCTTATTTCTAATTAAAATTATTTAGATGGTTTATAGTTTATACTTTAAACTTAAATATTTTAATTTAATAGACAATTTAAATGTGTTCATAGAAATATCAAAAAATGGATTATTGTAATCCTATATTAAAGGGCATATAATGATTATTCGACAAATTCTGGTTTTTAAACGATAGATATTCTTATTTTTTCAATTTTAGTAATGTTCTATATTTCATTTATAAGTATTAAGAAATGATTTTATCCTTTAATCACAAATTTTTAAATGTCATATTTATTTTTGAATCACAATCAAGATATAGAAGATGTTTATTTTTATCTTTACGTAATGAATGTTCAAATTTACACAGATGGCGCAGCGAAAGGAAACCCTGGTAATGGTGGTTTTGGGGTAGTTATGCGTTTCAATAATGTAGAAAAAGAAATCTCGGCAGGTTTTCGATTAACAACAAATAACAGAATGGAGTTATTGGCTGTAATTGTAGCTTTAGAGTCTATGAAAACAAATTTGCATCCAATTCATATTTATTCTGACTCAAAATATGTAATAGATAGTATCACAAAAGGTTGGATTTATAATTGGAAAAAGACCGGTTTCAAAGGAAAGAAAAATCAAGATCTTTGGATGCGATATATGAATGTTGCTGAAAAATTTGAATTACATTTTCATTGGGTAAAAGGACATTCAGGACATAAAGAAAACGAAAGATGTGATTTTCTTGCAGTAAAGGCAGCTGAAGGTTCCGATTTAATAATTGATGAAGTTTTTGAGAAATCGAAAAACGAAGAGAATTTATTTTAGTCCAATCCTTCAGAATTTATTTCTGTAATAGTATTTGATGAAAAAGCTCTGCATGCTTTTATAAAAGTATATATAAGTGGATGAGCAATATCTCTAGTTGAGGAAATTTGAGGGCAATAACCACATGCCAAGAAAAAAGGGTGTTGTTTGATGCTAATTACTTCTGGTTCTTCAAACTGATTATATGCTTCGACATCAACATGATTTTCAACAAGTACTTCAATTAATTGTGGATATAAGCTATATCGAGATGAAGTTAATTCAAGAGTATTGTGATTATCATATATTTTAATGAATTCTTTCGAATGAGGAATAATCATTAAACGTTCAAATTGTTGACCTTCCACTAAATTGTCTGAAATTAATTTTTCACCATTAGAGTTTAATTGATTTCTATTTATGATAACTTCAATTAAAGCTTTGTAAGATTCTCCTGTAAGTAAAACGGGGATTTTCAACTTCAAAAGATTATCAATTATACCATTCAAGAAAAATATACTTCGAAATGGTCCAGGTGAAATCCAAACGCCATCATATTGTTCGAAAGTTTGCGGTTTTAGCTGAGCAGCTTCATTTACTTTTATCCAATAGTAGCTAATTTCAATATCTAAAAATCGCGAAGAATGATCAATCGATAAATTTGTCGCTTGGTGAGAATTATACGTAAAGTTATAATCTCCAATTATTGCTATTTTTAAGCTGTTACTCATCTTATAAAATAGAAGATGCTATTTTTATCTTTGAAACCATCCTTTTACTTGTGCGTTAGAAATACTCATCGAATCTGGAATCGCTTCATTACTATAAACGTAGCAGCTAAATGTACAAGTAAATTTTGAATAATCACCGTTTGGATCTGATTCTTGAGATATACTAGAAAAATTTACACTTTTAGGGTGTATACTGTTAGCTCTAGATGACCAAATAACTCCTGCGTTATCAGTATAGCTTACATAAAACCCTGAAGTTCCGTTATTTGAATAATTTGGACTTGAATGTGAATTAAAGAAATTATTGAAAGTTGTCAAATCTGGCCCTGTTGAATTTGCTTGATCCCAAGTTAAACTTCCTAAACCAACCTGTATTTTAGCATTTTGACCAGCAGTTGAAGATTTCATTTCAAATAAATAGATAACTGAAGAAGTTTGTCCACTAGGTAGTACAATTTTAGATTGAGGTGCTGCACCATAGTAGCCATTTACATTTTCTGTGAATTCAGTTGATGAATTATTGATGTTTCCACTAAAATATGCTTTTAAAGTTGCTTTACGCTCAGGTGCAGGAATAACTTCGTGCTTGATACATGAAAACAACAAAATAGAGGTAATAAAGGCTGATAATAGTAATGGAAGTTTCATAATTTAACAATATTCTATAGTTAGCAAATCTAATAAACTAACACTAAAATACTTATTTTTTTTTAACAATAACAATTACATGTCATTTAATTTAATAAATGAATATAATAGGTTGTTTCTTAAACAAAATTTAAGCTCTAATTTGTTTGATTTTTTGAGTAAATTCAAAATGATTTACATGAAAATTTGTTGATGAGTATTTAGCTGAATTTAATTTGTAATAAGAACTACCATCATACATTCTTTCTTCATCAAATAAACTTGAAATATCGCTTTCAGGATTTTGTTGTTGAAGTTTATTAATTATAACATTTAGATCTGTATGAGTGATTACTAAATCAGAAGGGTAGCTTAATTTTTCTTTACTTAATATTGCATTTACATATACATTTGTATCTCCACTTTCAAATGAAATAGTATTTATTTTGATGCTTTCTATTAACGTTTTCATAATCTTATGTTTTTAATTATGATACAAATTTGGCATAGTTAATCGTAAAGTATTTACGAAGTTTAATTTTTTTTTATTTTCCTTTAGATTTCTTCTAATTAATAATTTTCATAATACAGTCCTTAATTGTTATAAATAAATTTCTTAATTTCAGCCTACATAAATGTTTTAAGAGTTAAAATTATATAACACATGAAGTACGAAAGAATTAACAATGATTTATATATAGCCAATAGAAAAAAATTCATTGCAAGCATGGAGTCTAAATCGCTTGCTGTTTTTAATTCGAATGATATTTTCCCAATTAGTGCTGATAGTACTATGCCATTTCAGCAACACAGAGATATTTTGTATTTGTCAGGAGTTGATCAAGAGGAAAGTATATTGGTACTTTTTCCAGAATGTAAAAATGAAGCTCATCGAGAAATTTTATTTTTAAAAGAAACAAATGATCATATAGCTGTATGGGAAGGTGAAAAATTAACAAAAGAAGCTGCTTTTGAAACTTCAGGTATAAAAACAGTTTATTGGTTAAATCAATTTCCGACAATATTTAAGCAATTAATGGCTGAAGCTGAGACAATTTATTTGAATACAAACGAGCATCTAAGAGCGTCAACTGAAGTTGAGACTCGTGAAGATCGCTTCATTAAGCAAGTTAAAATTGATTATCCTGCTCACAGTGTAAGAAAAAGCGCGCCAATTATGCATCGAATTCGATCTGTTAAAGAAGATACTGAAATTCATTTAATGCAAAGAGCTTGTAAGATTACAGAAGCTGGATTCAGAAAATTATTATCTGTAACAAAGCCAGGTATTTGGGAATATGAATTAGAAGCAGAATTAATCTATGAATTTGTCAAAAATAGATCAAAAGGATTCGCATATACGCCAATTATAGCATCAGGAAAAAATGCGTGTGTACTTCATTACATAGAAAACAACCAACAATGTAAAGATGGTGACGTAATTCTATTAGATGTTGCCGCAGAATATGCAAATTATGCTTCTGATTTAACAAGATGTATTCCAGTAAATGGTAGATTTACTGATCGTCAAAAAGCAGTTTATAATGCGGTTCTTCATGTGAAAAAAGAAGCTGAAAAAATGTTAGTTTCAGGTACGATTATGGCTGAATATCATAAGGAAGTTGGACTTGTAATGCAAGATCAATTGGTTCAATTAGGTCTTATTTCTCAAACAGATATAAAAAATCAAAATCCAGAATGGCCAGCATATAAAAAATATTTCATGCACGGAACTTCTCATTTTATTGGATTGGACACACATGATGTTGGGATTTGGAACGAGCCAATTGAAGCGGGAATGGTTTTTACGTGTGAACCTGGTATTTATATTCCTGAAGAAAATTTAGGTATTCGTTTGGAAGATGATTTAGTGATTCAAAATTCAGGAAGTCCTTTTAACTTAATGAAAGATATTCCTTTGGAAGCAGAAGAAATAGAAGAATTAATGAATAATAAAGTCTTGGCATAAATTCGATGCTTTCACTATTAAACTACAAACAATTTGGTGAAGGAGAAACAGTTGTTTTTCTTCATGGTTTTTTAGAATCGATTTCAATGTGGGAAAAACTTTCATTGGAATCGATTCATTTTCAGTCAATATTGATCGATTTACCTGGACATGGGAATTCAAAAAATGAGGACAATTCTCTTGTTCCATCAATGGAATACATGGCTAATCAAGTAATAGATACTCTAAATCAACTTGGAATAAAAAAATACAATGTTGTAGGTCATTCAATGGGAGGTTATGTCGCATTGGTTTTGAAAAAGATAGATGAGAGATGTAAAAAAGTTATTTTATTAAATTCAAATTTTTGGGAAGATTCATCTGAAAAACAAAAGGATAGAATTAGAGTTGCAGATATAGTTTTTAAGAATAAAAATTTATTTTTAAAAGAAGCTATCCCTAATTTATATAATAACCAAATCCAATTCAAGGTTGAAATCTCTAATTTACTTGAAGAAGCCTTAAAAATGGATGCTTTTTCAATTGCTTATGCTTCATTAGCAATGAGTAAACGAATCGATTTCACAGAACTGGTTGCTCACAAACCAACTGATTTTGTTATTGTTCAAGGAGAACTAGATGCAATCGTACCAAAATTAATTATGGAATCAAAGGATGTGCTTCAAAATGTACCCTATTATTTAATCAAAAACACAGGGCACATGAGTCATTTTGAAAATCCGAATGAAATAAAAAAAATGCTAATCAAAGAATTGGGAAACGTAGAAAGTAATTAGAGTGTTAACTTGTTAGATTACCTTTATTTAATTTCCATTATCATTAAAAATCCATTCTTTTTTTTTCTTATCAAGTAATATTGTATTCATATCTATATTATTTAATTTCTGAAGCTAAATTAAAACAGATTATGATGCTATTTTTGAAAATTATTTTAAGTGTTGTATTAATTGATTTAAACGTTCTAAAAGTGAAATTAACAGAATCAATTTTAGATTAAATGGGGATAGACTTTCAAGAATGATAAAAAATTTATGCTATATTAGATTAATTAAAAAAAAACCAAACAGAGAATTAAAAAACTAAAACTATTATACTATGAAACTTAGAGCCCTAGTAGTAGATGATGAAGAATTTGCAAGAAAGAACCTAATTTTATTATTAGAGGAATTTTGTCCTGAAATAGAAGTTATCGGTGAAGCTTCAAGAAAAGAGCAAGCAAAAGCTATTATAGAAACTTCAAAACCTGACGTTGTTTTCTTAGATATAAGAATGCCTTCAGGAATAGAAGGGTTTGAGTTATTAGAAGAAATTGAAGAGCAAGACTTTCTGGTTGTTTTTGTTACAGCTTTTAAAGATTTTGCAATTAAAGCGTTTAATGCAAATGCTGCTTATTATTTGATGAAACCAATTGATATTGATGAATTGAGAATTTCAGTAAACAAATTAGTAGAGGCAAAACGTATTTTTTCAGAGAATCCATCGAGCTTCCCTGCATATTTTAGTGCAATGAGGAATTTGTCTGATACGATTGTTCGTAATAAACCAAATAATCGAATTGCTATAAGTCATACAAAAGGGTTGAAAATTGTTGAGGATGATACAATTACTCATTTAGAGGCTAGTGGAAACTGTACTACGATTTATTTTGAAGACGGTACTCGTTATTTAGATACACGAACATTGAAGATTTATGAGAATTTATTGGATCCAGCTAAATTTTTTAGGGTTCATAAATCACATATCATCAACTTAAATCGATTAACAGAATATTTGCATGAAGATGGTCATTTTGCTGTTTTAAAAGGGGGGTTAAATATCCCAATAGCACGAAACAGAGTGGCTGATTTTGTCCGACTTCTGAAAGATGCTTAAACAATGAAATATCTTTTAATACTTTTATTATTTATCCCAACTTTTCTTGAAGCGCAGAAAATTTCTTTTGTGACTTATGGAACGAATGAAGGTTTGCCTCAATCACAAGTTACTTCAATTACTCAGGATAATGAAGGATATTTATGGGTTGGAACATTTGGTGGGCTTGGGCGTTTCAATGGAAAGGATTTTGTAACTTATTCCACAAAAAATGGTCTTTTAAATAACAGAATATCTTTTTTGACTGTGATTGATAATGCAATTTGGGTTGGTCATGAAGGTGGAATTTCTAGAATTTATAAAAACAAAATACAAAAATGGGCGTTTTCAAGTGAGGGAAAGACATCAAAAGTTACGCAGATATTAAAATATAAAGGAGAATTATTGATTTCAACCAACGGCTATGGTTTATTGAAATTAAATGACAATAAAATAATTAAGCTTAAAAATTTAAAAAAAAGATTTGAGAATATTGTTAATCTCAAAATTAGGGGTAAAGAATTAATTATTGGTTATGATCAAGGTGTATTAACGACGCTTAATTTGAAAACATTTTCTTTAATTAAAGATATTAAAGATTACTATTTAACAGATATTCAATTAAATAGAAACAAATTACTTTTCACGACTTATTTCAACGGATGTTTGAGTTATGATTTTAATACTAAAGAAATAAAAAAGTCAATCTTACCTCGACAAATTGAAGATGTAAAGTCATTGTTTATTGATTCAAAAAACTCAATTTGGTACAGTACAAATTTTGGATTATTTAAAAAGGATTTAAAAGAAGATTTAGTAGTTTACGATGAAAAAAATGGCTTTCCTTCATCTAAAATAACAACTTGTTTTGAAGATAAAAATGGAAGCATTTGGATCGGTACCGAAGGAAAAGGATTGATAAGTTTTCCCTCTCAAAAAGTATACTTTTATAACAAGTCTAATGGCTTTCTTTCAGATTTAATTACAAATGTAAATGAAGATCAATTCAATAATTTATGGTTCTCATCCTTTGATATTGGTATATTTAAAAGAAGTCCAAATGGAAAGATTATTCCAATTACCGATAAATCAAAAATAAGTTGGTCATGTGCACTTGACGTAGATGGTGCAAATTGGTTTGGTACTGAAGATGGATTAATTAAAATAGTTAATAATAAATCACAATTTATAATTAATAAAGACCTACCAGGTATTAAAATAACTTCTTTACTAAAAATAAATAATCACAAATTTTATTTAGCTGGAGATAATGGAGTTTCAATTTATGAAAATGGAAAATTTACCAAAATAAATTCTTCAGATGGCTTTAAAATAGGATTAGTAAAAGATATTCAGTTGTTTAATTCTAAAATAGTTTGTGCGACTGAACGAGGACTATTCATCTATGAAAATGGAAAATATACTAATTTCCATCAGCTTAATGAGATTATATATTGTTTAGCAAAAGACAGTAAAGATAATTTATGGATTGGAACCGAAGATGGTTTATTAGTAATGCAAAATAATGAGTTGAAAAAAATAAACTTAGGCATAGAACCCTCATCTAATTTTATTTTATTTATTCAAACGTATAAGAATCTTATTTTTATTGGGACAAATAATGGATTGTTTATTTTTAATTCTAGCACAAATGAAGTAAAACATCTAGGAAAAAATGAAGGGATTCCCGATTTAGAGTCAAATGTAAAATCAAGTTATATAGATTCTAAGGGAAATTTATGGTTTGGAACTGCTTCTGGAACTGTGTTTTTCAATATTTCAAAATTAAATTTAAAGAATAATCAACCAAATCTTCTTATATCATCATTGTTGTTAAACCAAGAAGATTTCAATTATTCAAAATATAGTAATTCAATTGACAAAAATGGACTTCCTTCAAATTTGAATCTACCTTTTACTAAAAATAACTTAACGATTGATCTAGATGCAATCCATTTCGGAAATCATAAGGATATTTATTACCAATATTGGATAGAAGGATTAGATGAAAAATGGTCGCCTGAAATAAAAAATTCTACAATTTCTTTAACAAGTTTACCTCATGGAGATTTCATTTTACATTTTAGAGCAGTTATTGGGAAGGATAATTTTTCAAATGAAATAACGATTCCTTTAATAATTAGACCTCCATTCTATAAAACATGGTGGTTTTATTTTGTTGTTTTAATTTTTATTTCAGGAATTGTATATCTAATTATACAATTTAGATTAAAAAGAGAGCGTCAGCGAAATTATAACGAAACGTTGGAATATAAGTCTCGTTTAATGGCTTTAGAGCAAAAATCATTAAATGCGAGTATGAATCGCCATTTTATTTTTAATTCATTGAACTCAATTCAATACTTTATTAATTCTCAGGATCGAATTTCAGCAAATCGATATTTGACAAATTTTGCAAAATTGATTCGTAAAAATTTAGATTCAACTGTTGAGGCAGGAAGTATGATTTCATTAAATCAAGAATTAGAAGGATTGGAATTATATTTGTCTTTGGAGGCTATGCGTTTTAAAGATCGTTTTGATTATGAATTCACTATTGAAGATATTGATACAGAATCAATAAAAGTACCTTCTATGTTGTTACAGCCTTTTATTGAAAATAGCATTATACATGGTATATTACCTAATGAAGAAATTAAAGGTAAAATCACAATTGATATTAGAACTGAAGATAATATATTAATTATTCAATTAGATGATAATGGTGTAGGAATCGATAATAGTGTAAGCTCAAAAAAAGGAGAAAAGGGAGATCATAAATCACAGGGAATGGAGATTACCTCTAAACGAATAGATTTAATTAAAAAGCTTTCAAATCAGCGATTTGAGTTGATAGGACCATTTCAAGTGACTAATGAAAACCGTTTAATCAATGGAACACGCGTTTTACTCAAAATACCTTTTGAAAATTTTGATTATTAAAATGGTATTTATATATTTGTTTTAATTAAATGTACAATGAAAAAAATTCATTACATATTATTATTAATGTTGACATTGTTATTTGAAGCTTGTCAAAAGGAGGTTATTATTCCTAATAATACTTCTAAGCAAGAGTCGGTTTCGAATCAAGTTAATTCTACAAAATCGATGACAATTACTTCAGATGGCATTGTTGTTATTGATGAAGATGAGAACTCAATAGTTGATCCTACAGGTAGGCCTAAGCCAAGTAGACCCGGTTCTGGAGGTTCTAAATAAAATATTTTAAAATCCTGTTGTTAAGACAGGATTTTTTTTGTCTTTATTTTACACATTAGTCAATAATTTATACAGATCAAATCATTACTTTATTTGCTTTAGTATCTTTTTATATATTCGTTTAAAGTTAAAATGATTAATCGAATTTATACATGTCTAAAAGAGTTAAAGAATCCGTTCATGAGTTAATTAAATCATTAACAAAATCTGAAAAACGGTATTTTAAATTAATGTCAAGTAGACACACCATAGGTGATGAAAATAATTATGTCATTTTATTTGATGCAATAGAAAAGCAAATTGAATATGATGAACAAGCATTATTTCAACAATTTAAAGGTGCAGCCTTTTTAAATAAATTTGCAATCACTAAGAGACGATTATATGATCACATATTAAATTCACTGGATTTATTTCACAACAATTCATCTCAAGAAGCTCAGATATATAAAATGCTTCATAGTGCTGATATTTTATATGAAAAGTCCCTTTATGAACAAGCAAAATCCATCTTAAGAAGCGCTGAAAAATTAGCAAATAAAAAAGAGTATTTTAACTTATTGCTAATTATTAGGAGTAAACAAAAACGACTTTTCGAAAATACATCCTACACAGAATTATCGAAAATTGAAATTGATCAAATATATGCTACTGACTTGTATATACATAACCAAAGTTTACTTTATAATAAGTTATGGAATATTAAAAGTCAGTTGTTTCACTTATTAGCACAAAAAGGAAATTCTAGGTCATTAGATGAATTTTCTGATTTTAAATTGATTATAGATGAATTAGCTAAAAATGTAAAGCAAAATGAGTGGTGTTTTGAAACACATTATCTATTTCATCACATCTATAGTGCCTATTACTTTGCAATTAATGATTTTGAAAAATGTCTTGAATCGTTGCAAAAGAATATTATTTATTTTGAAGACCATCCAGCGTATATTAATGGTCAGCCTAATAAATACTTTTCGATATTAACAAATACGATTTTTGTCTGCGAAAAATTGGGAAAAATAAAACAAGCTCAAATTATATTTCAAAAGTTAAAAAACTTGCCTCAACAAATAACAGAGCATACAAATGAAGATTTAAAAATAAAGCTATTTTCTAGTATTAGCAGTATTGAAATTGATAATTTAATCCAACATGGCGATTTTAAAGAAGCTTTATTCTTGATTCCAAAAATAAATGAGGGTTTAGATTTTTATGATGATAAAATTGCTACACCTCGCAAAATTTATCTTTCATATAAAATTGCTGTAGTTTATTTAGCAGTAGGAGATTTCCCAAATTCGTTAAAGTGGATCAATAATATTTTAAATGATAAGCTTTTAGATCAAAAAGAGGATATTTTAGCATACACACAATTATTAAGTGTAATAGTTCATATTGAAATGAAACATTTTGATTTATTGGCGTATTTAGTTAAAAGTATACTAAGATCGCTTAAAGCAAAAAATAGATTATACGAACCAGAAAAAGCATTTTTAAATTTTGTGTCTAAATTAATTAAAACTTCGGATGTATTTGAAAAAGAACAGTTTTGGGAAAATACATATAACGTCCTAGTAGAATTATACAAAGACATGAATAATGCCGTTTCTTTGGATTATTTCGATATTCTTTCTTGGTCTGAAGCGAAATTCAAACGTCAATCGTTTCAAGAAATTATAAAGTTAAAATTCAACAGGAAATTATTACAAGTTTACGAATAATCATTCTTTTATAATTTTATCAATTAAAATTCGATCTTGATTTTTCACTAACTCAATAAAATAAAGTCCATTTTCTAATTCTTCGAGATTCAAATAGTTTTTATTTTCGTAATTATTTCTGGTCATAACGACGATACCTGTTGAGTTATAAACTTTTATTTGATCTGTATTTATATTCTTGTCCCAAAAAAATAAAGATTTTGTGGGATTTGGGAATAAGTTATAATTTAAATTATTTCCTCTTTCACTGATATTTGAAGTCAATTGTTTCCGAGTCAAATCAACCTCAATTCCATGAAAAATATCATCTATGCTATCAGTATTAATAAGCATAAAATCAGACCCCATTATTCCAGATTGATTAATTATAGCATCTTTAATCGTTACAGAGGTTGTTTTCCATAAATTATCACCTATTCCTGTTACATTCACAGCGGTTTTTTGCCCTAAAGCATTTAAATATTTTAACGACCAAGTGGAGTTTTGAATTTTATCCAACCATGTAATCTTAAATATCAAGCTATCAGGATCAGAGTTGGTAAACATTTGTTCGTCAAATTTAAAATACATTGAATTCTTCTCAGTACTATTTTCAAATGAACGAGCAAATCGATCATAGATTGATGACTGACTATTTATTTGTCCGTTAATTCTAAATAAACCAATTGAAGTTGAGTCTGCATTAATTTGTGATATCCACTTTTCATAATTTCCACCTTCAATTTTCCAGCCTGCATCATTGTAACCCGTTTGACTATCACGTTGATAAACTTGTCCTTGAGTTGCCGCATAAACATCATCCATTTGCGCACCTTTATTTGAATAAGCATTACATATTGCTAAATACCTGGATTGATTTCCTTTAGAAGCATTTCCGTAAATGTTTTCAGGGAATTTTACAGTGTCTGCAGAATTTAATCCTTCATGAAATATTACAAAAGCGGAATTAGAAGTATTTGGATAAATTTGATTGGCATATTTATTGAAAAATTTAAATATTGAATGTAACTCAGGTCGATTTTGGGCTTCTGACAAAGCACTTTCTGTTACATCCCACACAGAAAGACCTGAATTTAAACCATTTATTGCTCCCCAATAAAATCCAAGAGGTACATTTATTTGGTATAGAGGCTTTGTCCAGCTTTGATCCATTTCTGCAGCAGAAAACAATTTTAATCCTTGTGGATTTAATAAATATTGTGTAAAAGTATTTTTATAATTTTCTTCTTCTGTAAGATGATGGCCCCTTGCTAAAGCCCCGCCTTTAATTCCAAACCCATAAGAAATATTTGATAAAACCCATTGCCATTCATCAGGTTGATCTATGGGGTCAATATTGTTAAATAATAATGGTAAATATGTACTTGAGTCGCCTAAATTAAAGGTTGTTTTAAATTTATTAAATGCTTCTAGTCTGAATGATTTCCACATTGTATTGTTACTGTTATAAAGCACATTGAGAGGATTTCCTTTATAAGCAACTTCATCACCAGTACATCCTGTTTTTACCTGAACCCATCCAATATTTTCAAAAACAGTTGTTGGTTGTGATCTCAAAAACACTCCTAGCTGTGTGATCAGTTTAAAATAAAACCGCTTATAATCTTCATCATAATAATAAGGATATTGTTGCCAATTAGTGTGTTGAGTATCATCAGTTATTACACTTGGGACACCATTTGAATAAATCCATGTAGGTGAATCAGGTCCAACTCCAATACTGATAGCAATCATTTGATTATTATTATCAGCCTTTAGAAGTATATTTTGAAGAGCTGACCAATCATAATTATTAGAATCAGTAGGTTGAATGTCTTTCCAATCAAAATCTGCTTTTAAACCTTTTAAATAACTATAGTCTGAATCTATCGAAATATCAAATGCATTTGAACGATCCCAAACGCCATAATAGTTTAAAGATAAAATTGATTCTTGTGCATTAATAATGAAAACACAAATAATATTAATTAAAAATATAAAAATAAATTTTACTATCGGCATGAGTTTAATTAAAATCTACTCGTTTTTAAAATGATCCCATCCCATTGCTTGTAATTCAATTGCTGATCCATTTTTATCAATAAAATAAATACCATCATTTGGATGTGTCATGTGACCTATGATAGACATATTTGGATTTCCTTTTACTTTGTCAAAGTCAGATTGTTTGATTGTAAATAAAAGCTCATAATCTTCACCACCATTTAAAACGCATGTTGCTGGATCTAAATTAAAATCAATTGCTGCTATAGAAGTTTGAGCATCAATCGGAATTTTTTCATCGTAAATATGACATCCAACGTTACTAGCTTTACATAAATGCATGATTTCAGAAGCTAAACCATCAGAAATATCGATCATTGAAGTAGGAATTACTTCCAATTCTTTCAAATAACCTATAATATCTTTTCTTGCTTCAGGTTTTAATTGACGTTGAATGATATAATCATGACCATCTAAATCGGGTTGAATATTTGGATTTGCTTTATAAACTTCTTTCTCTCTTTCTAACACCTGAAGACCGATGTAAGCGCCACCTAAATCACCAGTAACAACAAGTAAATCATGTTCTTTAGCACCATCTCTATAAGTGATTTCAGCATTTTTCGCTTTTCCAATAGCGGTAATTGAAATCATCAGCCCTAATTGAGATGAGGTTGTATCTCCACCAATTAAATCAACATTGTAATTTTCACAAGCCAATTGAATTCCTTTGTATAATTCTTCTAGTGCTTCAGTTTGAAAACGATTTGAGACAGCTATCGAAACGGTAATTTGTTCACAAACACCATTCATTGCACAAATATCAGAAACATTTACAGCAACAGCTTTATATCCTAAATGTTTTAAGGGCATGTACATTAAATTAAAATGTACACCTTCAATTAATAAATCTGTTGAAATTAAAGTTGATTCATCTTCATTTAAATAAATTACGGCAGCATCATCACCAATTGCTTTAAGCGTGGATTCATTTTTTGACTCAAAATTACTTGTTAAATGATTTATTAAACCAAATTCACCTAATTGATTGATATCTACTTTTTCGCTCATGTTTCGTGATTTTAAATTATTGAAATATAATAAATATGCTTATGTAATAATTTACAACAAATTCGTTAAATGAAAAAAAGGAGCTAATTTCTTAACTCCTTTTCTGTTGTCCCACTAGGGCTCGAACCTAGACTCTTCGGTACCAAAAACCGACGTGTTGCCAGTTACACCATGGGACAGTTGATGTGGGTGCAAAGTTAGAGAGATTTTTTAATTCAGCAAGGAATTTTTTAAAAAAATATAAAATAATTTATTGTTTGATTGAAATTAGTTGAATTTCAATAAGTAAAGTTTATTCTCTTAATTGGAAAAATTCACGTTTATTCAAATACTTTATACATTATCTCAATAAAATTATATCATTTAGCAAAATTTAATACACAAAACCATTTCTTCAAGGGATATATTATTAAATTCGCGAGTTCAAAAGTACTTTATAGCTTTTTCCAATTGATAAAAGAATTAATTTTCTGATGTTTATAGGTAGCAGTAATTACTTTTTAATATTTAAATTGACAATAAAAAAAACAAATAGAATACACATGAATTATAAAAAACTGAACCAATACATAGGATGGCTAGTCTTTTTTATAGCAACAGCTGTTTATTTCATTACGCTTGAAGATACCGTAAGTTTGTGGGATTGTGGAGAGTATATTACAACAGCTTATAAATTGGAAGTAGGTCACCCTCCAGGTGCGCCTTTATTTATGATGATTGGTCGTATGTTTTCATTTTTTGCTGCTCCTGAAAATGTGGCAGTTTGGATAAATAGACTTTCAGCATTATCTAGTTCTTTCTCTATTTTGTTTATGTTCTGGTCAATAACTTTGTTGGCAAAGAAAATGGTCTTAAAAAACAAACTAGAAATGTCTAAAGGTGATATGATCGCTGTATTAGGAAGTGGTTTAGTTGGTTCTTTGGCTTACACATTTTCTGATTCTTTCTGGTTCTCAGCTGTTGAAGGAGAGGTTTATGCAATGGCGTCTTTGTTTACAGCAATTATTATGTGGGCAATCTTAAAATGGGACGAAGAAATGGCATTGGTTCAAAACAATCAATTGATTTCAGATGTTTCACCTGATAGATGGTTGTTGTTGATTATGTTCTTATTAGGATTAGCGATAGGTGTACATTTACTTGGGATTTTGGTTGTTCCAGCGATTGGTTTTGTTTTGTATTTTAGACATAAACAAAAGGCAGATTTAAAAGGAATTTTGTTAACTGGTATCGTTTCAGTTGCAGTACTTGGATTTATTCAAGAAGGTATTATTCCAGGTTCTATTTCTTTAGCATCTGAATTTGAGGTAATGTTTACGAATTCATTAGGTTTACCATTTTTAAGTGGTACAATCTTTTTCTTTGGAGCATTGATTACGATATGTATTTTATTAATTAGAAGAGCTCGTAAGAAAAATCAAACATTATTGTACAATATTACTATGGGATTAGTAATGTTATTAATCGGTTATGGATCTTTTGCTATGATTGTAATTCGTTCAAGTGCAAACACACCTTTGGATGAAAATGACCCTGAAAACTTAGTTACATTAAAGTCATATTTAAAACGTGAGCAATATGGAACAGCTCCAATTTTTAGAGGACCCTATTGGAATTCAACTGAAAATCCTGTTGAAGAGTTTAATGATAGGCCTCCATTTTATTTAAGAAGATTTATCGTTTCAAAAGGAGAAGAAGTCGTTAAAGCTTTTAAAAGTGAAAAAGATGCACAAAAATATGTAGCTACAAATGGTGGTTCTATCGAAGAAAAATATTTTATGTCGAACGAAGATCATAGAGAAAAACAAGTACCTACATATTCTCAAACGACTTTCTTTCCAAGGATGTATTATTCAGATGAACCAGGAAAAATACCAGGTTATAAAATGTGGTCTGGTTATGATCCTTCTGACGGATCAGATACTGAAAAAGGAAAAGATGGACTAAGACTTCCAACATTTGGTGAGAATATTACTTATTTTGCTCGTTACCAAGTAAATTGGATGTATTGGAGATATTTCATGTGGAACTTTGCAGGTCGTCAAAATGATATTCAAGGTCATGGAGATCAAATGCGTGGTAACTGGAAATCAGGATTTAGTGTTGTAGATAACATGCGATTAGGAAATCAAGATGAAGCTGCCCCATATTTCACATCAGAAAATAAAGGAAATAATAAATTCTTCTTCTTGCCTTTAGTTTTAGGATTAATAGGATTATTTATTCATATTTATAAGTCTCCAAAAGATGCTTTTGTGGTTTTTTTAGCTTTCTTATTTACAGGTATTGCAATTGTAGTTTACTTAAATCAAAAAACAAATGAACCAAGAGAGCGTGATTATGCTTTTGCAGGATCATTCTATTTCTTTGCTTTTTGGATTGGTTTAGGTGTTTATGGATTATATGAAGCATTTAAAAACTTTACCAAAAAAGATTATGTAAAATTATTAACTGCAGTTGCTATGTTTGGCGGTGTTACATTGGTAATCGATGCTATGTCAAGCGAAGTTTCATTACCGATTACCTTATCTTGGGTTATCATTTCAATCATAGGATTAACATTGATGTTATTCATGTCAGGAATGAAAAAAGTGATGAAGTCAGATGGTCAAGGTGCGATTGTAGCGATTGTTTTAGGTTTGTTTATTCCAATTATAATGGGAATGCAAGGTTGGGATGATCATGATAGAAGCAATAAAACATCAGCACATGATTTAGCGAAAGATTATTTAATGTCTTGTGGAAAAAACGGTATCTTATTTACAGGTGGTGATAATGATACATTCCCATTATGGTATATGCAAGAAGTTGAAGGATACAGAACAGATGTTCGTGTTTGTAACTTATCATTGATGCAAACGGATTGGTATACAGATCAAATGAAAATGAAAGCGTATGATTCAGATCCATTACCAATTAATTTTACAGAAGATCAAATCTTGATGTATGCTGGTTATACGGATCAAACATTATTTGCTGGTTTATTTGAATTATTTTATTTGAAAGTTGGTGACAGAATTATCAATGATGTCATTAAAATCAGAGTTAAAAACAATAGGGTTGAAGCTCAAAAATCGTTGGAGAATTTCATCATGCAAGTAGCACCTTTATTAACTTCTGTTTCTTCTGTTCAAGCGAAAGATATACCAAGATTAGATTTAATTAAATCTACTATCACAACAAATACAAAAGCTACGTTAGAAGAGAACATCTATTCTAAATATGTATCTGTATTTGAATTATTATCAGATGTTCAAAGGGGATTGATTAAAATCGATGAAGAATCTGCTCAAAATTTACAGAGTTTAATCATGGAAATGGACAAATCATGGGATTATGCAAACATCGACGATATGATGAAATTTACACGTGATGATAAAAACATTATTATGTATAATGAAAATCAAAAAGTTAGAATTTTCCCAAGTGCTGGTGTGATTTTACCAGTTGATGCAAACAATGCAGTTAAATCAGGTGTGATTGATGCAAAAGATAAAGGAGATTGTGCTAAAGAATTACGTTTCAACTTTGATGGAAGAGGTTTAACACGTGAGCAAATGATGATGATAGAAGTATTAGCTAATAATGATTGGAAACGTGGAATATACTTCTCAAGTCCAGGAGGAAATGATGTTGCATTAGCATTATACAGAAGAGGTTATTTAAAACAAAATGGAATGGTTTACGAATTATCTCCTTTGAATAATTTTGAAGAAAGATGCAACGTTGATAAAATGTATGCAAACTTGATGAAAAACTATGATTTTGGGGATTTGAAAAATCCAAATGTATTAACTGATTATTATGCTCGTCGTCAAACAACTCAATTTAGAACGCATTTCTCCGTTTTAGCTCAAGAGTTATTAAGAAAGGCTGATGAAGCTAAAGACATCAAATCAAAAGGAATAGAAAACATTAAAATGTATGAAAAAGCAGGAAGAAAAGCTGAAGCTGATCGTTACATGAAAATTTTCAAAAATGCAGATAAAATTATCGCTGAAAACAAACGTAAGGCAATTAATTTAGTGAAACATTCAATTGAAATAATGCCTTTAGAAACGGTTATTGATTATGGTGAGCCTAGAAAATCCGGAAAAACATATGACTTTGGTTCTACAAAAGTGGAAGCCTTTGGAGATGGAACAGTTCAAGAATATGTTGCAATTTTATTTACTGCAGGTGATAAAAAAGCAGCGAATGAATTAGGATTGAAATTGGCAAAACAATTAGAGTCAATTATTAAATATTACGAAGTAAGTGACATAGTTTTTGCAGCTAATCCTCAAAATACGGAAGATTTATTTGCAGCATTAGATAATTACTTTACAGTAATGATGATTGCAATGGATCCTCAATACGGTGATGCTAAAGGAAAATTAGCTGTTTCAATGAATGCAAAAGTGAAAAACTTGTATGATTCAGTTTTCCCAAGAATGTACGCTGAATTAAAAGCGAAAGCATCTGATAATGGAGAATCGCTTACAAGAGGAAGTACTGCAGGTAAATATGCAAACATGTTATTCCAATTACAAGATCATTTAGAAGCAATGGGAATTCATTATGGAATGATTAGTGGACCTTCTGCTCCACAGGCTTCACCAACAAATCCAATTCCTAGTGAAATGGATATTAATTCATTGATGAATCAACAAGTAAAAGGTGATTCAGTATTAGAATAATTCACCTTGAATAATATTAAGTTATTTAAAACCCCACGATTTCTTTATTGGATTTTTCCAAGAAGAACGTGGGGTTTTTCACGTAAAAAGAATTCTGTTTATCTTACTTTTGATGATGGTCCTCAACCCGAAATTACTGAATGGGTTTTAGACTTTTTGAAAGAAAAAAATATCAAAGCAACTTTCTTTTGTGTTGGGAATAATTTATTAAAATATCCTAAGATTACTGAGCGTACAAAGTTGGAAGGACATTTAGTGGCAAACCATACCATGCATCACAATAAAGGGACGAAAACTTCATTTAAAAAGTATAAAGAATCAATTGACGAAACCTCTAAATTAGTATCCAACAATTTATTTCGTCCTCCTTATGGGAGAGTTACAGCTTTAGATTCGTTTCGAATTCATAAAGAATATAAAATCATCATGTGGACTTGGCTTTCTTATGATTTTGATCGGAATGTATCCATCGAAAAAATACTAGATAAGGCTAAAAAGCAAATTAAAGCAGGGGATATTATTGTACTTCATGACAACATCAAAACCTTCGACCGATTACAATTACTTTTACCAGAAATTGTAAAAATTATACAGGATAAAAAGCTGACTTTTGAAGTAATAAACTCTTAAATTAATACTAGCATCAAACAAATGCAAAGCTATTTGAACGAAGGTAGCTGAGCGGAGTCGAAGCTACTTTCTTTTAAAAACTGGCACAGTAGAACAAGGTTCACCATACATAATACTCTTCACAACTGGTTGTAGATGTTGAATCAAAGTAACCATTGAAAAATCAGGAGCAGGAATATCAGAACAACCTTTTACGATGACTCTTCCATCGATATATTCATCCAATGGTTCATTGAAAATAGCAGCTTTAATCAATTGCTTTTGAAGATCTAATTGATTTCCGACAATGTATGTTTTAGCAATTCCTTCTATAGCAGATGCAACTAGCATATAAGCCCAAGTTGGAACGAATGCATCAGCAGAACAATAAATATAAATAGCTTTATTTTCAAATTGTTTCCAATCATTTTCTTTGATCCAAGTTCTAAAATCTTTTTCTTTTAGAACAAGACCTTGCCACAATTGTTCAGCTAAATCAATTCCAATAATTTGTTCTTTAGGATTAAATTTAGCTAAATCTAAACTTATTAAGCCACTGTCTTTTACTTTGTTGATTATTTCTTCCATTGCTCAAAAATGTAGTGTAAAAATAAGGAAATTTCACGTTAATTATTCAATATTAAAAAAGTCGAATGATTCACACAAAGCGAAGTCGAA
>CALPRR020000011.1 GCA_943326025.2 Candidatus Kuenenia stuttgartensis
CATAAATTTTTGAATTAGAAAAAATATGAGAACAGGACAAATTAATGTGCAAACGGAAAATATCTTTCCAATTATTAAAAAATTCTTATACTCAGATCATGAAATTTTCCTTAGAGAATTAGTTTCAAATGCAGTTGATGCTAGTCAAAAATTACGCTTTTTGTCTTCAAATGGTGAATTTAAAGGTGAATTAGGTGAGTTAAGAGTCGATGTGATTTTAGATAAAGAAGCTAAAACACTGACAATTAGAGATAGAGGGATTGGTATGACTGAAGAAGAAATCGACAAGTATATCAATCAAATTGCTTTTTCTGGTGCAGAAGAATTTTTACAAAAATACAAAGGTCAAGAAGGAGCTGAACAAATCATAGGACATTTTGGTTTAGGTTTTTATTCAGCTTTTATGGTTTCTGAAAAAGTTCAAATTAGAACATTGTCAAGACATGAAGGTGCTAAAGCAGTTCAATGGGAAAGTAACGGTTCGCCAGAATTTACAATAACTGAAATAGAGAAAGAGGATAGAGGGACAGATATCGTTTTATTTATAGCTGAAGATTCAATTGAGTTTTTAGAAAAAACTAGAATTTCTGAAATTTTAAATAAATACTGTAAATTTTTACCAAGTCCAGTTTTCTTTGGAAACAAAACGGAATACATTGATGATCCATCTGGTGAAAAAGATGAAAAAGGAAATGTAAAACGTATTTCTGTTGATGTTCCTAATCAAATCAATAATCCTGAGCCAGCATGGACGAAAGCACCTGTTGATTTATCGGTTGATGATTACGATAAATTTTACAGAGAATTATATCCAACAAGTTTTGATAGCCCGTTATTTCACATTCATTTAAATGTAGATTATCCGTTTAATTTAACAGGGATATTATATTTTCCAAAAATTAAAGAAAACGTTGAGGTTCAAAGGAATAAGATTAACCTATATTCAAATCAAGTTTTTATCACGGATAGCGTTGCTGAAATTGTACCTGAATTCTTGACATTATTACATGGTGTAATTGATTCTCCAGATATTCCATTAAATGTTTCTCGTTCATACTTACAAAGTGATGGAAATGTGAAGAAAATTTCTGCTCACATTACGAAAAAAGTTGCTGATAAGTTAGCTGAGATGTTTAAAAAAGATAGAGCAGATTTTGAGTCTAAATGGGATGATTTACAAGTTTTTGTTCAGTATGGTTCATTATCAGATGATAAATTCGCAGAGAAAGCGAAAGGATTTACTTTGTTAAAAAATGATGAAGGTAAATACTTTACAATTGAAGAATATCAAGAGAAAATCAAAGCGCTTCAAACAAATAAAGATGGTAAAATTGTTTTCTTGTATACAAATAGTCCAGAAGAGCAATTTTCATTTGTTAAAAAGGCAAAAGACAGAGGATATGATGTTTTGCATTTAGAAGGACCTTTGACGCCTCATTTTGTTTCAAAAATGGAACAAACTTTTGAAAATATAACTTTTGCTAGAGTTGATGCTGACACATTGGATAAATTAATTCAAAAAGATGAAGAGATTCCTTCAAAACTTTCAAAAGAAGATGAAGAAAAATTAAAACCTTTATTTGAGCAAGTTGTAAATAAAGAGAAATTCATTGTTCAATTTGAAAGTATGAGTTCAGATGATGCTCCAATTGTTATTACACAGCCAGAATTTATTCGTCGTATGATGGAACAACAAAAATTAGGTGGAGCAGGTTTCTTTGGCGCATTTCCTGAAACATATAATATGGTTGTGAATGGAAATCATGCAAAAATATCTGAAGTTTTAGCTGCGGAAAAAGAAGAGGATAAAACTTCTAAAATTAAACAGTTGACAGATTTAGCTTTGCTTTCTCAAGGTATGTTGAAAGGAGAGGCATTAAGTCATTTCATCGATAGAAGTATCGAATTAGTATAAAAAAATAATTACTTTTAAAGGGCGGAATTTAGGTTTCGCCTTTTTTTAATTTAAAGCGCATATTTTGTTTAAGTGGATTTTAGCAGTTGGAGGTTATTTCTTATTAGGTAAGAATTTTATAGGAGCAATTTTAGGCTTTATAATTGGTAATGTTATTGATAATTATCAAAATGTTATAGGTGCAGCAAAAGCTCAAGCTCAAAAGGAAGGTAGAAGTTTTTCTACCGATGATTTGTTTCAATATTATCAACAACGTTCATCACAAAACGATATTCCGACGATGTTAATGGCTTTGTCAGCAGCAATAATGAAAGCTGATGGCAAGGTGTTGAAGGCAGAATTAGATTATGTAAAGTTATTTTTAAATAATCAATTTGGTCAAGGTTATGCAACAACTCATTTAAAAACGTTGAAGCATTTCATTGATTCAGATGAAATTCCACTACAACAAATTTGTTTAGATATTAAAATGCGAACATTACCAGAAGTTCGTGTACAATTAATTCATTATTTATTTGGTATAGCAAAGGCTGATGGGTCTGTTTCAAATACAGAAATTAATGTTTTGAATCAGATTGCTTCTATGATGGGAGTTCCTGCAGTAGAATTTGAAAGTGTAAAAAACATGTTCTACAGAGATGTAAATTCTGATTATGCAGTTTTAGGGATCTCAGCTGAGGCAACAGATGATGAGGTGAAAAAAGCTTATAGACAAATGGCTATTAAATTTCACCCAGATAAAGTAGCTTCAATGGGTGAGGAATATCAAAAAGGAGCGAAAGAAAAGTTTCAAAAAATCCAAGAAGCTTACGAGAATATTAAGAAAAATAGAGACTTAAAGTAATTTTGGATGATAGATTTTAGATTTTGAATTGTATGAATTCGAAATTTAAAATTCAAAATTCAAAATTTAAAATTTCACAAGTATGAGAAAAAAAATATTATTATTGGGTTCAGGTGAATTAGGGAAAGAATTCGTAATTGCTTGTCAAAGATTAGGTCAATATATTATTGCTGTTGATAGTTATGAAGGTGCGCCAGCAATGCAAGTAGCACATGAGTTTGAGGTAATAAACATGTTAGATGGTGACGCTTTAGATCGAATTGTTGCAAAACATCAACCTGACATTATTGTTCCTGAAATTGAAGCGATCAGAACTGAACGTTTTTACGATTATGAATCAAAAGGAATTCAAGTAGTACCAAGTGCAAAAGCAGCAAATTTCACAATGAATCGTAAAGCGATTCGTGATTTAGCAGCGAAAGAAGTAGGTGTTAGAACTGCTAATTATAGATATGCAACAACTTTAGAAGAATTACAAAATGGGGTAGACGCTGTTGGAATGCCATGTGTGGTGAAACCATTAATGTCAAGTTCAGGGAAAGGTCAGTCTGTTATTAAATCTACTGAAGATATTGAGAAGGCATGGAAATATGCTATTGAAGGTTCAAGAGGTGATTTATTAGAAGTAATCGTTGAAGGATTTGTTGATTTTGATTACGAAATTACATTATTGACTTTAACTCAAAAAGATGGTGAAACCTTATTTTGTCCACCAATTGGTCATAGACAAGAAAGAGGTGATTATCAAGAGAGTTGGCAACCGATGCCAATGAAAGCGGAGCATTTGGAAGAAGCTAAGAAAATGGCTGCTGATGTTACAAAAGCACTAGGTGGAGCTGGAATATGGGGTGTTGAATTCTTTATTACACAAGAAGGAGCTTATTTTTCAGAATTATCACCAAGACCTCATGATACTGGAATGGTAACTTTGGGTAATACTCAAAATTTATCTGAATTTGAATTGCATGCTCGTGCGATTTTAGGGATTCCAGTAAATGAAATAGTATTAGAAAGAAATGGGGCTAGTGCAGTTGTTTTAGCTATGAATGAAGGTGAAAGTACTCCTATTTTCAGAGGGTTAGATAAAGCTGCAATTATTCCACAAACTGATTTTAAACTTTTTGGAAAACCAACTACAAGGCCGTATAGAAGAATGGCTGTTGCTTTAGCATTTGGAAATGAAGAAGTCTCTGATTTGGTTGAAAAAGCAAAATCTGTTGCTTCCTTGATAGAGGTTGAATAAAATAGAAATTTAATGCATAATAAAAAAATGCTAGTTTTGAATTCTAAACTAGCATTTTTTATTTAAATATCTAAATCTAAGCCATTTTCAATTTAGCTACTTTTGATTTTGAAAACTGTGCTTCTGCATATTCTTTTGTTACTCTGAAATCAGAATCATCTTTTGATGGTAATTCATACATCGCATCAGTAAGAATTGCTTCGCAGATAGAACGTAAACCTCTTGCACCTAATTGAAATTCAATTGCTTTTTCAACCATGAAGTCTAGTACCTCACCATCAAAAACCAATTTAATTCCATCGATATCAAATAAACGAACATACTGTTTTACCAATGCATTCTTAGGTTCAGTTAATATTCGTTTTAAGCTTTTAGCATCTAAAGGCTCTAAATAAGTTAAAACAGGAAAACGACCAATTAACTCTGGAATTAATCCAAATGTTTTAATATCTGTCGGATTGATATATTTTAAGAAACTATCACCTTCAATTCGCTCTTCTTCTTTATTTGTAAAACCAATTGTTTTTTTGTTTACACGACGAGCAATATGTTTTTCAATACCGTCAAACGCACCTCCACAAATGAAAAGTATATTACGAGTATCAATCTGAATCATTTTCTGTTCCGGATGCTTTCTTCCTCCTTGCGGTGGAACATTCACGGTAGCTCCTTCTAATAATTTTAAAAGCGCTTGTTGCACTCCTTCTCCTGATACATCTCTAGTAATTGAAGGGTTATCACTTTTACGAGCGATTTTATCAATTTCATCGATGAAAACAATTCCATTTTGAGCTGCTTCTACATTGTAATCTGAAGCTTGTAGTAATCTTGATAAAATACTTTCAACATCTTCACCTACATAACCTGCTTCTGTTAAAACAGTTGCATCTGCAATACAGAAAGGAACATTTAACATTTTTGCAATTGTTTTTGCTAATAATGTTTTACCGGTTCCTGTTCGACCAACTAAGATTACATTTGATTTTTCAATCTCAACTTCATCTTTTACTTCAGGTTGGTTTAATCGTTTATAATGATTGTAAACGGCAACAGATAATACTTTTTTAGCATCATCTTGTCCGATTACATATTCATCTAATTTTGTTTTGATATCGATTGGTTTCAATACATTCACAGTAGGTTTTTTTGATTTTTTTTGAATCACTTCTTCCTCTTGAATGATAGAGTTTGCTTGGGTAATACAGCTGTCACAAATATGACCTGTAACTCCAGCAACTAACAAACCAACTTCACTTCTTGATCTTCCACAAAATGAGCAACCTGCTTCTTTTTTCGCCATTTTTTTAATTGACAAAAGGTCATTTGAGACAAATGACCTTTGATTAATAAATGTTATTTATTCTTATCTGTGGCTACGAGCTAAAACTTCGTCAACCATACCGTATTCTTTTGCTTCATCAGCAGTCATCCAATAATCTCTATCAGAATCAGCCCAAACTTTATCGAAATCTTGTTTTGAATGGAATGCAATAATCTCGTACAATTCCTTTTTCAATTTTTGAATTTCTCTAGCAGTGATTTCGATATCAGATGCTTGACCTTGAGCTCCACCTAAAGGTTGGTGAATCATTACTCTTGAATGTTTTAATGCTGTTCTTTTACCTTCAGCTCCTGCACACATCAATACAGCTCCCATAGAAGCAGCCATACCTGTACATATTGTAGCAACATCTGGTTTGATGTATTGCATAGTATCGTAAATCCCTAAACCAGCGTAAACAGAACCACCTGGAGAGTTTAAGTAAATTTGAATATCTTTTTTAGAATCAGCTGACTCTAAAAATAATAATTGTGCATTAACAATATTAGCTACTTGATCATTGATTCCAGTACCTAAAAAGATAATTCTATCCATCATTAAACGAGAGAAAACATCCATTTGAGTCATATTCATTTGGCGTTCTTCTATAATATATGGAGTAATTGATGAGTCAATATAGTGCTCTAGGTGCATACTACTAATACCCATGTGTTTAGTAGCGTATTTTTTAAATTCGTTGTTGTTAAACATAATGAATGTGTTATTGTTTTAATGTAAAGATAAATGAATCTTTATAAAGAAAAAGTGATTAGAGATAAAAAAAGATAAACATTTTAAGTTTTAAAACTTTTTAACGTTCATTTAAGGATCTAAATTCAAAAATATACTAATTATTCAATTGATTTGTAATTTAAAATCCAATTTGGATCCTGAACGTCATTTAATAATTTCCAAAAGTTTAGGTCTGTAAAATAGTCACCATCTATTTGTCTTACACCATAAGTTTGATATAGATATATTTCTTGTTTAGGAGAGGGTTTGAATTGTTTATGACTCCATCCGTTTCCTTGTTTTAAGTCGAAAGGATGTTTTTCAAAACGTATTTTCCAAAGAGAATCTAGCGGAATACAATAGCTATAATCTTTTTCACTAATTGAGTCTTTTATTATGCCACAAGATAAATGGTTTTGTTCAAAATAATTAATTCTTCTTGGATTGTAAATGCTCGGCCAATTGCCTGAAGCAATATGAATAAATTCATTTTCTGTTAGCATTTTTCTTGAATTTTGATAAACTCCATTATCCAAATAAACCATATACATTGTTAGTTTACCAGTAGATTGATAACCTACTTTCACTCCAAATACAGGTCGTGTTTCATAAACCACAACTATTGAAGTCGTAAAGACCCAGATTCCCAGAAAAAGTAGCCTAAACATGACTATGTTCTACGAGGTTTAGTAATTAAGGTTATAAAAAGCTTTAAAATTGTTATTTGGCCTGATTTCTAAAAAGTAAAAAGAGAATTGCTACAGCAAAACATAAAAATAAAATAAATGGAATCCAGCTATTAGAAAGAAAGAAGGTAACAAGCAATCCTGGAATTAGAAATATTGCTGCTAAATGAAATTTACCTTGATTTTTATTGTTACTCAAAATGATAGATTTTATTTGGAGTAATACATGTTTTCAATTTGATATCTTCTATAGAAATATCGTCAATTTCTACTAAATCATCAAAAAGTGATATTCCAATAAATTGACAGTTTGGATTGCATTTACTCAAGAAACGATCATAAAATCCTTTTCCATAGCCAACTCTGTTTCCAAATTGATCAACAGCTAATAGAGGAACGAAAACGATATCGAATTCATTTTCAGTTATTTGTTCTTCTTCCAAAGGTTCAGGTATGCCGTACTCATTTAAAGTGAAAGTTGAGTCAGATGTAATTCTATAATGCTTCATATAAAAGGTTGAAAAATCTGATTTAGAAGCGAAAATTTGATTTGAAATTTCTAGTTTTTTTAAAATCGGAAAAGTATCAATCTCATTTTGATTTTCAATAGTTAAAAAAAGGCTTATTTTTTTTCCTGATATTTGAAGAGAAACGATTTTGTCTAAAATAACTTCACTAATTGATTTTAATTCGGATTTAGATATTAGACTTCTTTTTGATTTGAAGATTTTTCTTAATTCTTTTTTATTCATTTCTGTAAAGTAATTATTGAAAAGCTAATAATCTTCCAAATTTTATTTTAATATAATCGTCTTGTTATTTAGACTTAAAAACGTTATTTAGAATCTATATTTTTTACCAAATTTAACAAAAAAATGACATTTGAAAAATTGTTTTCATGGTAAATATTTATAGATTTGTGTTGAATGTAATTCTTTAAATGAAATGTTATTTAAGGTTTTGAAAACAAATAGATTAAAAAAATATAAATAATGAAATTTTTTTTATTCCCAGTATTTCTTTTAAGCTCATTAATGGCGTTTTCTCAAGAGGCAGACTCTGTTGTTTACGAAGAACCAGTTTTTGTTGAAGAAGAGTCAAATGATATTGAAGAAACATTTTTATCGACTAGAGTTGTGAACGGTCACTCTGTTGAGACTTTAAGGAAAGGTACTTTAGAATTCCGTGTTGAGCATAAGTTTGGTGATGCTGCAGGAACTGATGGGGGGATTCATACTCTATATGGTTTAGATAATGCTACTGACATACGAATCGGATTTGAATATGGAGTTAGCGATAATTTTATGATTGGATTTGGAAGATGTAGAGGTGCTATTGCGCCTAATAAAAGTTTGTTAGATGGGTTTTTAAAATACAGAATTTTAAGACAAAAAAGGAAGGGAATGCCAATTTCTTTATCTGCAGTAGGTGCTTCAACATATACTTACATGAAAAGATCAACTCTCGCTACTGATGTTGCTTATTTTAGTAATAATGGTAAATTGAATGATTTATATCGCTTTGCCTACAGTGCACAATTAAATTTCGCTAGAAAGTTTGGCAAGAAACTGTCTTTGGCAGTTATGCCTACTTTAACATGGAGGAATTATGTTGCAGCTGAAGATCAAAATTTACTTTTTTCATTGGGTAGTTCTATTACTTATTTTATGAATACTAAAACTTCAATTTCTTTAGAATATTACAACAATTTCAATGAATTTAATATGAGAACAGGTTTCAAAAATTCACTTTCAGTTTCAGTTGATTGGATGACTTTTGGGCATAATTTCAAAATTTTCTTCACGAATTCTGCAGGTATTGGGGAGACTCAATTTATTAACTACACTGATACAGATTGGTTGAAAGGTCAATTTAGGATTGGTTTTTGTATTGGTAGAAAATACATGAAGGAATAATTTTAGAAAATTAAAGAAATGAGTAATTAAAATAATTTTAAAATGAAAAAAATAATTATAAATATTCCTTTAATTCTAATTATTGGATTAATTATTTCAAGAGTGATTCTTGTTTCTTGTACAAAAGAAAAAGTAGCAATACCTGTTGTTACAAATGCTCCAGACCCTAATTGTCCTGACACAATAAAATTTTCAACTACTATAACTGATATGATGAATAGTAATTGCACATCCTGTCATAGTAATGGAGGTACTCCACCAGATTTATCTGCTTACTCGAGTATTAGAGATAATGCTTCAGCAATTTTAGCATCAATGGGTGTAAACGGAACTATGCCTAAAAATATGACTAAATTAGCTGATAGTACAGTGCAAAAATTTAGCTGTTGGATTTCTCAAGGAAAAATGAATAATTAGCATAGTTCAAAACAAATTAATAAACAATAACAAAATGAAAAGAGTATTTTATCCGCTAGTTGCAGGTATTTTGTTGATGTCTTCAGCATATATGTCAGTAACTTCAAAAGAATGGAAAATTTCTGATAACCATTCAATTAAATTCATTAGTAAAGACCCTACTGGTATTTTTAAAGATTTTAAGGGAACAATTAAATTTGATGAAAAAGATTTACCAGGTTCTAAATTTGATGTGTCAATTGATGTATCTTCGATAAGCACAGGAAATGGAATGATGAATAAAAAAGCTCAGACTGAAGAGTGGTTCAATACTGAGAAATTTCCGCAAATTAAATTTATATCTAATAAAATTGAAAAATCTGCAAACGGATATACTGTTTTTGGTGATTTGAAAATAAAAGGGACAAGTAAACCAACTAAAATAAATGTTTTAGTCGTAAATGCAGGTGATAAAGCAAGATTTTCTGGCACTTTTAATGTTGATAGAATTGCTTTTAAAGTTGGACGCAAAAGTGAAACTGTTCCAGATGTTATGAAAATTGAATTTGATATACCTGTAACTAAAAAATAAAAAATTATGTTTAAAAATTCATTAGCCCTAGGCGTTGTATCGGGCATTTTATCAGGATTGGCATGTACAGTTTTTGCTTATGTTTATAAAGAGGCTGTTACTGTAGATTTTTCACCGGTTATATCAACTTTTAATTATTTTGGAGCCTGTTTATTTGCTTGTGTGCTTGCTTCGTTAGGATTCTATATTTTCAATAAAGTTCTGAAAAAGTATGGTGAGATAATTTTTAATTTATTATTTATTATTTTATCATTTGCAAGTATACTTTTTCCGCTAATGTATAGTTTTCCTCCAGATTTAGAAGTTAAAGATGTAGATATGATTACAAGTTATTTTCAGCCCTTTGCAATGACTTTACATTTCTTTCCAGCGTTGATTTGGTTTGCTGTCAAACCAATATTCATAAAATAAAAGTTTTAAATAAATGTCGAAATACGAATTTTAAATAAACTATGAAAAAAAATTACATAATTGTGTCTTCTCTAGCTATAGCAGTTGGAGTTCTTTCTTTCCAAAGATCAGGAGATGAAAGTGTAGAAAAATATTTGAAAAATCAACATGTTTATCCTACTGGGAATAATATGGGCAATGTTTCTGGTGCACCAACAGATGGTAATTGTACTAATTGTCATGGAGGTAACACTCAATCAGGAATATCAAAAAATACGTTAACAATAACTTCAGGTGCAACACCTGTAACTTCTTATACACCAGGTGCAACTTATAATGTAGCTTTAACAATGAATCCAAATCCTTCAAAAAAAGGTTTTGAAGCAGTTGCAATGTATGGTAATAATGTAATAGCAGGAACGACCTCTGTAGTTTCTGGTGGAGGTACAGCAATTACAAATAATAGACAGCATCATACTAGTTCAAGTAATACAAGTACTAATTTTGCTTGGATTTGGAATTGGATTGCACCGTCTTCAAATGTAGGAAATGTAACCTTTTATGTTTGTACAATGGTTGCAAATAATAATGGGATTGAAACAGGTGATGTTGTATATTTATCTCAACATGTAATTACACCAGCAGCAAACGCAGGAATCGAATCGGTTGTTGGAAAAACTCAAAATTTCTCAGCGGGATATTCTTCAGATAAGAATGCTGTTGTAATGGATTTCAGTTCTTTAGTGTCAGGTAAAATGTATTTCAATTTAGTTGATTTATCTGGAAAATCAGTATTTACTTATAAAATGGGTGAAGCTCAAATTGGAGATAATCATGAAGTAATTGCTTTACCAGAAGATTTAAAAAGTGGAATTTATGTTGTAAATATGTTTGTTGGAAATAATCCAATGGAACAAAAAATTATGATTCAGAAATAATCAAAAAAGCAATTGTGATAGGTTATTCATTTATTTGGATAACCTATTTTTTTTATTTTAGTTCAATCTTTTTTCAACCAAACCATTTACTTTTTTGTAAAATTGGAAAGGTGTGTAAGTTCGCCATTCAATTTCTTCTAATTCTCCACCACAAATAAAATAATTATCAATATTGATTGCTTGAAATTCTCTCAAAACATGGTCGTGGAAATTAATCAATGCAATCCATCCATCTTCAACATCATCGAACCATTCTTCATAATAACAATCGTCTGAATAGTGAAAGTTTAATATGTTTTCACCAATTATAATAAATTTATTAATTCCTGATTCTATCATTGGTTCAATGATGTTTCTTTTTAAAGTCATCACGTCATTTTCTATTGCATCGTTCCATTCTCCAATGAATTCTAAAATGGAATAACCTTCTTCATAATCAACATATAACGCTTTAGTGAATAGAGTAGGAGAACCTATTGAATCCCATTGCGGATGAATGTAAAAGTTGTATACTGTGTTTTCAAAATTGAATTCACTATATTGATTCTCAAAGAAAGGAGAATTTGAATCTTCTGAAGCAATGTAATAATTGCGCCAATCATAAAATGGTTCTACATGATGCATAGTATAAATATAAAGTTTATTCTAAAAAGCACAATAATTATAAATAAATTTCAATTAAATTCAACATGTTTTGCTTTGTTAAGTATTGAAATTTATTGAAATAAAAAAATGAATTTTAAAACAATATTTCATTATTTTTGTGGCTCTAAATAAAGATGAATATTATTTAGTTCTAACTTAAGTTGATATGAAAAAAATTATTGTATTTACTGCTCTTGTAGCATTTTTATTTTCTTGTGGTTCTTCAGCTAATCGAAAAACTTCAGAATATGTTTCTGCATTCCTTAACGGGAATAACAAAGTTTTACTTTTTGGTAAAGCAGATTTTAAAACGGTATTGGATAAAGCCGAATACAAAAATGTTCCAAAATTTGGAGCATTAATCGAAGATCAGATTAAGACAATTGAAAAAGGATTAGATATAACGACACCAATATTTTTTGCAATAGAAATCAGTTCGTATACTGGAGAAGATGTGCCAAATATATATGCATTTATTGATGTGAAAAATCAAGATTCTACTCTTGGGGAATTGACTAAAATGGGTCAAGATATTCAGAAAATTGGTGATTTAAGCTATTTTAAAGATGGAGATGTGACAGTTGGTATTGATGAAAATTTAGCAATATTATTAGTTCAACCAAATTTAAAAGATCCTAAAAAAGCGATTGAAGAAGCATTTGAGAAAGCAAATGGTGATATTTCAGAGGGTAAAGTAAACGATATATTAAATAAGGAAGGGGATATTGTTTTTGGATTTAAGTTTGAATCGGCAATGAATGCAGAAAATCCTGCAATTGCTGGTTTAGCAAAAGATAAACAAGAAAAACTTCAGTCATTGGTGAAAGATTGCTATTCTGAATCTGTATTTAAATTTGAAGAAGGTGCAGTCGTTATTGAATCTAGAAATTATATGTCAGAAGAATTGAAGAACAAAATGTTTTTGAAATCTGATGCAAATGGTAATATTTTAAATAAACTAGGTCATGGAACTCCTAAGATGGGATTTGCAGTAAACATTGATATGGTAAAATTACAATCACTAATGGAAGAGTTTTCGCCAGGAATAATCAAGTCTTTAGCAGAATCACTTGGAGGACCTGCTCAAATGGCATTGATGATGGGAGGAGATAATGCTTTATCTTCACTTTTAAGTGGAGAATTAGGTTTTGTTTTGATTGGAGAACCTAATAAAGATTTGTCAATGGTTCCTGATTTTAATTACTATGTTGGATTTGGATCAGAAGGTAAGTCTTTAGCTGATTTAGCTTCAGCTTTCTTGACTCAAGGAACGATGAAAGTGGATATTACGAATTATGGAATTATGGGTGCTACAAATCCTGAATTTTCTGGAGTTGGTGTTTTGTCTTTACCTCAAGGATGTGAATCTTTTGGTAGAAAAGGTGTAACAGGTTTTATTAATTTAGAAGGAATGGATGTTGATTCGTTTGAGCTTGAAGGAGCTGCTAAAATAATTAATATCGTTAAATACATTTCATTCGAAAGTGATAATGAAACAGGTAGAATTGTTATCAAAGCAAAAGATGGAAAAGGAAATATTTTAAAACAATCAGTTCAGTTTTTATTGAAGGAATTAGAATCTTCAATAGCTGGGTTGGATATGTAATTTAAATTAATGAATTCTTGAAAGGTATTGAATTTTCAATACCTTTTTTTATTTGAATGTATATGTTAGAAAAGGAAAACTGGAATAAATTAACAGAAGACGAGCAAAGAGTTATTTTAAGAAAAGGAACTGAAATGCCTTTTTCTGGAGAATATAATTCTGTCAAAGAACAAGGGGTATTTGTTTGTCGTCAATGTGAAAGCCCATTATATTCTTCAACTGATAAATTTGATTCGGGATGCGGATGGCCTTCATTTGATGATGAAATTAAAGGATCTGTGAAACGTATTCTAGATGCTGATGGAAGAAGAGTTGAGATCGTATGTGCTAATTGTAGTGGACATTTAGGTCACGTTTTTGAAGGTGAGCGATTTACTTCCAAAAACACAAGGCATTGCGTAAATTCAATTTCACTAAAATTTAAAAGGGGAAATTAATTTTCTAAAAAAGTTTTCGTTGTTGAATTACTAGAAAGACAATCAAAAATAGAAGCTCCACTTTGGTAAACCAACTCATTTAATATTATTTGAGAAGCTAAAGCTAACTGGGTGTAATTCTGAGAATTATTTCCAAAGCTTGCAGCAGTTGTTTGCCACATTGCTTTTATTAAGTCTTGGTTTCCAGATGAAGGATTTATCTTGTTTACAACCGCTCTAACGTTGATAGCTCCTGCATGATAAACATGGAGAACAAATAAACGAAACCATAAGTCATTTTCATTAAAATCGATGTTATAACTAGCGAGAATTTTTTTAGCTTCAGGAATGCAAACTCTTTTTATCAATCTAGCAGAACCCATTGCCGATTTTTCAAAATCTTTTCGCTCGTCTGTTGTGCTGTTAACTGTTAACCCCATTGCTCTAGCTACACTTGGCATTAATTGAAAAGCTCCATAAGCTCCAACACTTGATTTTTTTAACTGACCAGGACTTTCAATCAGTAAAATTGCTTGAGCATACCAAGGATCTACACCTTGTTCTTCGAATACTTCAACACCCTTTGATATTGTTGGGTAAACATCATTGAAACGATAAAAATCATTTTTACCAGTAGTGACGAATATTCGTTCTGTTGAATCTAAATTATAAACAATTCTTAAACTGTCTCTTACAATTTCTTTTCGAGTTTCGGTTTGAGAGTTCCAATCCTTGTTAGACATTTTTGCTAATACAATTCTAGAAGAAGCAACATTGATAAGACATGAATCAGGTGCTAATTTCATGATCTGTTTCCAAAATTGTGGTTGAGGTAAATCAGCCCATTTATCGGCATAAATTCTTTCTGCATCCATAATGACATGGCTACCATCTAACTGTATTACTTCAATTTTTTCATGATCCCAATTTTTTTGAGTTTGAGATAAAAGAATCAAAGGCATCAGAAATGATAACAAAAGTAATTTATACATAATGGATTTATTTTGTCTTTTTATCAAATATAGTGAAAAATCAGCTTAAATCCTACGTTTCAAAGGGATTTATAAACTTACAAATGTTGATTTAAATAAAATCAAATTTTTTAGAAGGGGAAAGTATTAAAAATTGTAAATTTGGGTATGAAGGTAATAAAACGAATTATTTCATTTCCGATTTATATTCTTGTTAAAATCTATCAATGGATTATTAGTCCAATATTTCCTGCAAATTGCCGATATAATCCTACTTGCTCGAATTATATGATCGAAGCATTGGAAGAATGGGGACCGATAAAAGGAACTTATTTAGGATTAAAAAGAATAGGGAGTTGTCATCCTTGGGGTAAATTTGGTGACGATCCAGTTCCAAAAAGAAAAAAATAATTTATGAGAATAGTACTATCTGTTGCTTTATTCTTTCTTTCATATCAGGTAATAGCTCAATATGTTGCGCCAATTCCAAAGTTAATTCAATATGACAATTTAACAAAAGCAAATGGAGGATTAAAAATGGCTTGGTTTTATCCTCAGAATAAAATACAGGTTGTTGGTCAATTTCAGAAAGCAGAAGTTGGCTTTTCTTTGCCATTAAATTATAATCGAAAAATAATTAATTTTTTTCAAGGTACAGGCGCAAATTCGGATCGGATCAATCCTTATAATCGACATGATATAGATATTACATTAGAAATATTTAAAGATTCTATATTGAAAAATTCAGTAGATGCTTTTTATTATGAAGAATTTCAGGTAGATACAGTTTATAATGTTTGGCAAAAAGATACAACCTCTTATGCTTTTAGAGCCCGATTTTCATTAGCTGAAACAGGTGAATATGAGGTTGTTGTTAAAATATCTTCCAAGTTTATGGATACACTATTTTCTTCTTTCAGTTTTAAAGTGATTACTTCAAATTCAAATGGTTATATTGAAAAAGCTAGCGATAACAAGCATTTAAGATTTTCTGCATCTAAGGAAAGTTTTATGGGGGTTGGTCAAGTTGTTCCTTGGGCTGAAGCTTATCAAGGTCAATTGGATCAAGTGACTCGTCCGAGTGAATATAAATCTTTTTATAAGGCATTAAATTCAATGCATTCTGCTGGAGGAAATTTTACACGTTTTGTTGCAAGTCCTTGGTTTATGGAACTAGAGTGGGAGGCTTTGGGGAATTATTCACCTAAATTAGGTCAAGCTTGGGAGTTTGATCGAATAGATGAACTTTGTGGGAATTTAGATTTATATTATATTTTTTGTTTACGATTGCATACGCAATTAGAAAATCATAAAGATCGAAACGGAGGTTTAAGGTGGGAAGATAATTGTTACAATGACAATGATGAAAGTCCTTCGAATATTGCTCATGAACCAGCAATTGGTATTTCGAAAGTGATTGATTTCTACTCGAATGAAACTGCAAAAGATTACAATAAAAATTATTTTCGATATATGATTTCAAGATGGGGATATTCATGTTCTTTAGTTGCTTGGCAAGTGATGAGCGAAATTGATAATACTGCCGATTATCGAGATGTGAAAAAGGGGGATTCAACAATTTCTCGCATCCAAAATAGAGTGGCTGCTAGGGAATGGACACATGAAATGATTAAATACATTGATGGTGATTTAAAAGATGCTCATCTATTAAGTGTTGCTGTAGCTACGGGTAAAGATTATTCTTCAACTTTAGATGATCCAGAACTGTTAAATATTCCAGAAATTGATTTTATTGGTTTGCATGATTATATATATGAAGTACAACCCCCAACCGGCAAGATTAGAAATAGAAATTTATCTATCAGATACAAATCAATTAATGATTTAAATATTGGTTTTCAGTATGGTTCCATTTCGTATCCTGAATTTCAGAAGAAGTTATTTATTTACGATGAATTTGGTCAAATGGATGCTGTTCCGAAAGATTGGCCATTAAAAGATTTAACTGATCCAACAGTTGATTATAATAATTGTCTAGGGTTCATGATTAAACAGGATTTATGGTTTACGGCTGTCGCAGGTTGTGGAGTGGCTGGTTTAGATTGGTGGAATTATTCTCAAGAAAAACGAGTTAAAGATTGGAAATTATACTATCCTGGAATTAAATTATTTTTTGAAGGTATTGATTTTGAAAATGTAAACTATTCAAAAGTTCGAACGTTCAAAAGTGATTATATTATTGCTCAGCGATGGCCTTATTTAGAAAAAGAAATCAATGCTTCTAGTAAAAGGAAGTATACTAAAAGTGATTTAATTGAAGCTTATACTCAGGTAGATGAAAAAGGTGAGCAAGCATTTGGATGGTTGAGTAACCGATCTTTTCATTGGGCTAATTTGATCAAGGATTTACCATGTTTAGAAAACATGTATAAAGGAATTTTTCCGTATGCTAAAAAATATTTATTTCTTCCGTCTGATGATGATAAAGTTGATGTTGTTCAAGATATTGAGGGGAAATTTTATTTTTTCAAAGTGAATTTTTTGAAAAAGAAAACGGTTTATGTCATTGAATTTTTTAATACATTAACAAATGAAAGTTATGTTATTCGGGAAGTGAAATCGTCAAATAAAGGTGTGTTGAAAATCTATGTTCCAAAAATGGATTGTTCAATTACAACTGATTTAGCTTATAAAATTGTAATTAAAGGAAATCGTTTTAAATGAGAAGTTTAAACAGAATTTATTGTTCATAAAATTAACTAATCTTAACTTTTTAATAAAATAATCAAAAAAAAAGGAAGACATTTAAAAAAACGCTTCCTTTTAATTTTTAGATTCTATTTCTAGTTAAAATCAGATTGATATAATTCGTGATCACGATCTAATTCTTTCATCATTGCATCGAATTCAGGACATTTTTTTACTTCGTCTAATTTATCGTCAAAATTCTTATTACAATGTTTCATTATTTCCATTTTTTTGCTAGACCACTTTTCATATTCTTCAGAATCTTGAAGTTCTTTTCTTTTTACTGTGTCTTTTTCAGCTTCCAACAAATCGTTTTGGTTTTTTTGAATCTCAGTTTTTACTTTTACACAATCACATGTCGATTTAACATCTTCAATAGTGTAGTCATCTGGACTAGCTCCACCACAACTTGTTAGAATCACAGAAGCTAAAAGGATTAGTAAATAAATTGAATTTAATTTTTTCATTTTTGTTAAATTAAAGTTTCTCTTACTCATAAGGCTTTTCAGAATACGCCCCGTTTTTTTAAGTGGTTTCTGGACTCCATTTTTTTTAATTTCCTTTATTTTGTAGAATTAGATTCTCTTATTTCAGCAATTGTATAAAAGAATACAGCACCATATCCAACAGCTAACATTAAGTGGAAAGGAACCATTCCTAAATCCCCGTAAATAGCTCTATTGATAGCTGTAAATCCAAATACACACATTAATAAACCTTCTCCAATATTTATGATAGAAAGACTTTTCTTGTCATATTTGTTTTTTGTAGACTCTCCTTTTTTCAATACGTTGAATTTAGGAGTACGAACAAATGAACTTTTAATCCCTAAATAGCCTTCAATTACTGCTACAGTGTTACTTAAAGATAATCCCATAGAGATGATTAAGAATTGAAAGAAGCGTCCAATAAAGCGAATTAAATCACTAAATGTTTTACCAGATTTGTCTCTGTATGAAAGCCAATAGAAATACATTAAGAAAATAGTACTTGAAATGAATATTGAACCAAATTGGATGAAATAATTTAAATCAGAGAAACTATCTTTAATATGTAAGATCGGTAAACTCAACATTGATAATGTTAAGATGAACATGAATAAAGAAGAGTTAAATAAATGAGATAAACCATGAACTCTATCCATGAATTTCACATTTTTAGCAGTCAACAAACGTTTCCACATTTTGATGAAACATTCAGCGCCACCTTTCATCCAACGATGTTGTTGGTTTTTTAAAGCTGACATAGTAATTGGTAATTCAGCTGGAGCAATAACATCTTCACAGTATTTAAATTTCCATCCAAATATTTGTGCTCTATAACTTAAATCTAAATCTTCAGTCAAAGTATCGTGTTCCCATCCACCTGCATCTGCAATACATTGTTTTCTCCAAATACCACCAGTTCCGTTAAAATTGATGAAGTGACCAGAAGCTGTTCTACCACCTTGTTCAATTGCAAAGTGACCATTTAAACCAAAAGCTTGAAGCTCTGTTAGGATTGAATAATCTTTGTTGATATGTCCCCAACGAGTTTGAACAACTCCAATTGTTGGATCTTGGAAATAAGGCATTGTTTTTTGAAGGAAGTCTTTTTCAGGCATGAAATCAGAATCGAAAATCCCGATGAATTCACCTTCTACTTTATCCATTGCGGCATCTAGAGCCCCTGCTTTATAACCTGTTCTGTCAACTCTATGAACGTGTTGAATATTAATTCCTCTAGCAGCAACTTCTGCGACTTTAGCAGCAATTAAGTCTTTCGTTTCATCTGTTGAATCATCTAAAACTTGAATTTGGAATTTATCTAAAGGATATTCAAACTCAGAAATTTGTTGAATAATACGTTCTGCAACATACATTTCATTGTACATTGGTAATTGAATTGTAACTTTTGGAGTAGTTTCTGGATTAAATACCGGTTTGATTTCCAATGCTTTTTTCTTTCTATTTCTTGCGTAAGCAATAGAAAGTGACAATTGTAAAACACTATAAAAGAAAATCATGAAAAGACAAATTCCATAAAGTGTTAAAAGTATTTTAGCTGTTAAATGAGACCAATAATGCTCTTTTCCTTTATAATCTCCCCAGTTAAACATCCATGTTACTTTCAATGAAACACTAAAAGGCTTATTCTTGTTGAAGGTATAGTTATCCTGATGTTTTTCGGTTAATGTAAATATTTTTAATGTTTTATTTTGATAATCTTTATCCGTCATTTTCAAATTATACATTCCAAAAGGGATGTTTTTAAATTCGAAATTACCTTCTTCTGTTGTTTCAACTGTATAGGATTTCTTTGATTGTACATTTTGAAGAGTAATATCAGCTTCTTCTACAGCTTGTTCTGTTTTTTGATCAATGATACGACCTCTAACAAATTTTGTGGTTTGAGCGTAAAATAGACTTGACGTAAAAAGTACAAATAGTAATAGACTAATTTTTGGCATAAAAATTGTAAGTTATTTCTTTAAATATTGTTTTCAATTAAGTTAAATTGAAAAACCGCAAATATAGTTTTTATTCCACCAATTACATAGTGTTTTTTACAACTATGTGTTAATATTTTTTGCCTAATTTTATCTTTTATTTTTAAAGTCTTTATAGCTAGAGGGTTGACTGTGATTTCACTAAAAGTTTTAAAAATAAAAAAGGACCAGAAAACTGATCCTTTTAGTGTGTTTCTAATAAAAATGAATTATTGCCAAACTCCCATTGTGCAAAATTTTTCAATACGATCATTGATACGTTTTTCTGGAGCTATTGCTTCTAATTCTTTTAAATATTCTTGAATTGATTTTTTTACTGTTAAGAACATTTCTTGTTGTTCTCTGTGAGCTCCACTTGAAGGCTCTTTGATTACATCATCTACCAACTTCAATTGTTTCATATCTGTTGAAGTTAATTTTAATGCTTCAGCTGCTTTCTCTTTATAGTCCCAAGATCTCCATAATATTGAAGAACATGATTCGGGAGATATTACGGAATACCAAGTGTTTTCTAACATAACAACTTTGTCACCAACACCAATACCTAATGCACCACCAGAAGCACCTTCGCCAATAATAATACAGATTACAGGAACTTTCAAACGCATCATTTCATAAATGTTACGAGCAATTGCTTCACCTTGCCCTCTTTCTTCAGCTTCCAAACCAGGAAATGCTCCTGGAGTATCAATTAAAGTAACGATTGGTTTGTTAAATTTCTCAGCTAATTTCATTAATCGTAATGCTTTTCTATAACCTTCTGGGTTAGGCATTCCGAAATTACGGTATTGTCGCATTTTAGTGTTGATTCCTTTTTGTTGTCCGATAAACATTACTGTTTTACCATCTAATAAACCAAAACCACCAACCATTGCTTTATCGTCTTTCACGCTTCTGTCTCCATGTAATTCTTGGAAAGTTCCATTTGAAATTGCATCAATATAAGCTAATGTATATGGTCTGTCTGGATGTCTTGACATTTGAACTCTCTGCCATGGAGTTAAATTCGCAAAAATGCTTTTTGTAGTTTCAGCTAACTTGTTTTCAAGTTCTTTCACCTTGTCAGTCATGTCGATATTCGTGCTAACACCAATCTCTTTTGTTTGATCGATTTGCTCTTCTAATGCCTTAATCGGTTCCTCGAAGTCTAAATATGTTGCCATTTTATTCAATTTGAAGCCCGAAAGATACGAAAATAGTTTACTTCTTTTACCTTTGTAGTATGATAAATTTTCCTTCTGCTAAAATAAATTTAGGCTTAAACGTTCTGTTTAAGAGAGATGACGGCTATCATGAGTTAGAAACTTTGATGATTCAATTGCCTTTTCATGATATATTAGAAATACTACCTTCATCGAATTTTGAGTTTAAACAATCTGGTATTAAGGTTGAAGGTGACATAGAATCGAATTTATGTGTGAAAGCATTTCGTTTAATTCAAAAAAAACATTCGATTTCAAATATTTATATGCACTTAGAGAAAATTATTCCAATGGGTGCGGGGTTAGGTGGCGGTTCTGCTGACGCTTCTTTTGTATTAAAGACTTTAGATCAACTTTTTAATTTGAATTTATCGACAGAAGTCTTGCAAGAATATGCTGCTCAATTAGGTAGTGATTGCCCCTTTTTTATTATTGATAAACCTCAGATTGCTAAAGGAAGGGGAGAGATTTTATCAACGGTTGATTTCAGCTTAAAAGGATATTATTTAAAATTGATCAATGTTGGCATTCATGTAAGTACTAAAGAGGCTTTTTCTGCAATTGAATTTTCAATGAATGAAAAGAGTATTGAAGAAATAATTCATCAGCCGATTCAAACTTGGAAAAGTGAATTGAAAAATGATTTTGAGACTACTGTTTTTAAAATTTATCCTGAATTAGCTATATTAAAGGAGAATCTTTATTCTGAAGGTGCAGTTTACGCTTCTATGTCAGGAAGTGGTTCGACAATGTATGGGATTTTTGAAAAAGAACCTCTTAGAACTTATCAAGATAATCCGAGTGTTTTAGAGAAAATAATGAAATTTTAGTTACTTGCATTTTGTTAATTCGCAACAATTATTTTCTTCGTTCCAATAAAAGTCTTCTTTGAGTCGAAAAGTTGAACGAAGTAATATCCTTGTTTAAGTTGATTGAGTTCAAATTCTATTTCTTTTTTATCTGTTGTTATTTTTGATAATTCATTGCCTAAGACATCATATATTTTTATAGTTATGTCCTCTGAGAAAGAATGTTGGATTGTAAATGAACCTGTATTCGGATTAGGATAAATAACAAATTTGAATTCAATATTTTTCTCAATGATTAAAGCTGAGCTATTTGGGTCGACTTCTAAATGATATAAACCACCTAAATCTTGACCAACAAATAAGTCTAGTTGCCCATTATTATTAATGTCATTTACAAAAAATGAACTGTAAGCTTCAATTGGAATCTGAAGAAAGTTGTTAGATTTTAAATGAAATGATTGATTCGTTTGAAGGTTATTATCGATGCTATCATAAAATTGCAATTGACCACCGATTGCTCCAGTAAATAGATATGTTGTATCGTTAAAATTAAAAAAATGAGGTGTAGGGAAATCATGCGAACTATTGAGGTCAACATCAATCATTCCTAGTTTTGAATTCATTAATTGAAAAGAGGGGTTGCTTTTTGTTCCAATGTTTTGGTAATAGGCTATTTCTCCTGAGATTTTACCGATTATCAAATCGAGTTTGCCATCTTTGTTTAAGTCGAATAATTGGGGATAGTTGTAAGAGCCAGAATTAATAGTTGTTCCTGAAAAATCTGTATAATTTTGAATTGGGGCAGCGAATTGAAGTGAAGGACTGTTTAAGTTTTCGTAATATGTTAATGTTCCATTTTCGAGGCCAAGTAATAAATCTTTGTCTCCATCATCATCTAAATCACCAAAAGTAGGTGTGAATCTTAAATTATAATTTGCCTGAGATAAATTTAAAAAATCATCATCGATGAAGGTGAAATGAGGTGAAGTTGAAGTGCCTGTGTTTTTATAATAAGCAATTGCACTTTCTTTTTGGGCAACTGGTTTGTAACGATAAAAATTTGAAATAAATAAATCTTCTAAACCATCTTGATCAAAATCCCAAAAGATTGGGATACTCCCTGAGCCTTTATCGATCATTTCTCCTTGAAGAAAATTATCCACTTGATAATCGAATACAGGATTTTGATTGGTACCATTGTTTTTATACATCCAAACACTTTTTATATTGTTGGATGAATTTCTAGCATTTCCACTTATTATTAAATCTTTTTTTGAATCAAAATCTACATCTTCTAGAAAGGCAGCTGGAAATTCTTGAATATTAACAGGTGTTGAATTTATTGGAAATTGTGTTTGTAATATAGAAATAGCAGAATTTGAATTAGGTGTCGAACCGTTATTTATTAATAAATTTAAGTTCGTATTAGAAACATCACCAATTATTAAATCTAAAACTCCAGAATGATCAATATCTAAAGCTAAAATTGTTGATCCCGAATGTTTTTCTGGACTTTTAGGGTTGACTGTAATAGATTTTATAGGATTACTAATATTACTATTGATACAAGGATAATTTTGATCATTTAATTGAATACTATTTGAAAAGGCATCTTCAATAAATTTTCCCCAGCATTCATTTTTTAATTCAAAATCTAATGAATCGGGTATGTTGTATTTCTCGATACTTTGATTTTGGTGATATTCTACGTGTTGGCCTCCAATTGAAAAAGTCAAAATATCTATATCTCCATCAAAATCAACATCAACAATTGCGGGGATATCTCCTGAACTCACATATAAATTTGTAAGATTTCCGGTATAATTTGAATATAATAATGATTTGAATAGCGACCATTGAATACCGTCCGCTTGATTGCCTTCATTTCGATAAACTTTAATGCCTCCAATTCCATAAGTGAAAATGTCTTTTTTTCCATCTTGATTGAAATCTACTAATGCGACTCTGTAATTTAAATCTTTTGGGAAATATTTTTTACCATTATAGATAAATTTGTAATGAAATGTTCCGTTCGTATTTTCATTTGAAAATAGGCGAATGTTATTACTACTTCTGTCAAAAACAAATAAATCATCATCTCCATCAAAATCATAATCTATTGTTGAGAATTGAGCATTATTAAATCCACCTGCCCAAGCTGATTTTAATGTGTCGACTCCAATAGTAACTGGGATATTGTTTGCATATTCAAAGGTGAATTGAGTTAAGGAAATACTGTAAAAGCTACAAAACAAAATTAGTAGACTAATTCTAAAGAATAAAGATTGAGTTAAAAGGCTCATTTTTTTTATTTCTATTTTATACTTTATAAATAATGATTGACAGTTTAAAATGAAAGTCTTTAAGATACTAATATACTAAATTACTGTGCTTAAACTATTTTTAGAAGTTAATTTCACTAAAAAAAATGAAACCTTTTATTTTTTAATTAAATCGCAAAATTGTTTCGCTAATTCTTTCGATGTAAAAAAAGATAAATTTTCTGAGTTTATAGAAAGTTCCTTTTTCTGAAATGAA